>JBBQUC010000014.1:0-19620 GCA_038212815.1 Cytophagales bacterium | reverse complement strand
GAGAAAACAGACATGACCAACCAGCAAGATGGCGACCTGAACCAGTACAGCCAATTTATCCGTGATTTGGCCAAACGCCAGAATTTACCCCTTGTCGATCTCCGCAAGGCGTTTCAGACCTACAACCTCAGCCACAACCCCGACAATAAAGACCGGGGCATACTCACCACCGACCGCGTACACCTCAACGAACTGGGTAATCAGTTTGTAGCCGACGAGATGGCGAAGGTCTTATTACCTGGCAAATAAAGAATCCACCAATATCCCTACTGTTGGCATACCGAACCGAGCGCATGAAAAAACCATTCATTCTGGTCACTGCGGCCTGTTTACTGGCCGGGCTGGCCACTGCCCATGAGTTTTGGCTGCTGCCCACTCATTTTTTTGTTAAACCCGGCGAAACCCTTCGGGCCAATGTGCTGGTAGGCGAGGGGTTTCAGGGCAACCCCTCAGAAGGTCGCAAAAACCGCGTCATTCAGTACCAGCACCTCACCCCCAGCGGGAAAGCCACCAAACTGACTCCAGCCATGGTTGGCGATAACTATGGCGAAGTTTCGGTAACGGCCAATGAACCGGGTACGCACGTCATCAGCTTTACCAACACCGCCAAATACATCCAACTCGAACCAGCCAAGTTTCTGGCTTACCTGCGCGAAGACGGGTTGGATAATGTAATTAAAGCCCGCGAGCAGCGGGGCGAGACCAACAAGCCGGGGCGGGAGCTTTACCAGCGTTGTGCCAGAACCCTGATTCTGGCCGGGGCTGTACCGGGCAACCTATCGGCGCAGGTAACCAATATGCTGCTGGAGATTACCCCCGCACAAAATCCATACGCGCTGAAACCAGGTCAAATAGCTGATTTTCAGATTGTATTTGGGCAAAAGCCGCTGGCCAAAGCGTTGGTGTGCTACTGGAATCGCGATGGGCAGAACCACCTGACCCAGGAAAAACACCGTTCTGATGCCAATGGCCGCGTGCAGTTTCGCCTTCGGGCGGGGAGCAACATGGTCAGCGTAGCCACGATGATCCCCTTTGCCGACCCCGCAAAAGCCGACTGGCAGAGCTACTGGGGCAGTTTAACCTTTGGTTGCCGATAATTTCTTCCCCCATGAATCTCGCTGCTTTGTCTCGTTTTCGCGCCTATGCCCCGCTCGTGCTGCGGTTGGCCTTCGGTTTTCAGTTGGTAAAAGTCTCCTACCTGAACGTCTTGTTTCCGGGCCAGCATATGCCGGAGTTTATCAATTATTTAACCACCCTGGGGTTTTCCTGGCCAACACCGGGGGCATACCTGGCTGCCTATACCGAATTTTTGGGCGGTATTCTCTTGTTGCTCGGCTTATGGACTCGCTGGGCGGCTTTGTTCCTGATTATTAATTTCACGATGGCATTTTTTATGGCGCACATCGTTACCCATGATACCTATCAAAACACCATGCCCTCGACCAATCTGCTGGCCGTTAGCATTTTCCTGCTCATCAACGGTCCCGGTAAGCCATCTGTCGATGAAGGCGTATGAGGGTTATTCGACCACGATTTCGCCCGTCAGGTAGAGTTTTACCTGCCCGGCAATATCGACCCGGTTGCCGTTGAGCTTGCAGGTCAGGTAGCCACCTCGCGGGGATATCTGGCGGGCGGTAAGTTCGGTTTTGCCAAGCCGTTCGGCCCAGTAAGGCACCAGGGTAGTATGCGCCGAGCCGGTTACGGGGTCTTCATCGATGCCGGACTGCGGGCCGAAAAAGCGGGACACAAAATCAACATCGTTGCCGGGAGCGGTTACCATAACCCCCCGAGCCGGTACTGTACTCATCTCGCGGAAATCGGGGTCAAGGTTCTCAATCTGGTTCTGGGTTTCATACACCAGCATATAATCGGTCTTGCCTTTATAAACCTCCAGGGGTTTTTCGCCGAGGCTGGTCAGGAGAGCAGGGGGCTGCACAGGGACTTTTTGATAAGTATCGACCGGGAAATCGAGAATGAGCTGCTCACCCTGGCGGCATACCCGCAGCGGCCCACTCCGTGAATCGAAGGTGATATTGTCGGCTTCAGGTTTATCTTCCAGAAAAAAGACAACATACGCCGTAGCGAGGGTCGCGTGGCCACAGAGGTCAACCTCCACGGTGGGGGTGAACCAGCGGATGTGGTAGTTACCCTCGGCGGTTTTGACGTAAAAAGCGGTTTCGGCCAGATTGTTTTCCTGGGCAATTCGCTGCATCAGAACATCGGACAGCCAATCAGTAAGGGGCACAACGGCCGCCGGATTGCCTGTAAAGAGCTGATCGGTAAAGGCATCGAGTTGGTAAATGCGCATGATAACAGAGCTAAGTAGAGAAGGGGTATTCGTAGGGGAATAGACAAAAATACTGGTTTATGATCGAAAATAGGCCAATAGTAGCGCGAAACTCTGTGCGGAACTTTTTACGACAAAACACGCCTTAGCCCCATATACCCCAATCGTTCGCCCACCTTGGCTACCCCCCCGCCTTCCCCTTTGCCTGCCAATTCTCCGTCAGACCAATCACCTGGCCTCCTTCGCCGACTTGGCTTAGTGCAAAGTACGGCACTGAACATGATCGACATGGTAGGGATTGGCCCGTTTGTGGTGCTGCCGTTTGTGATTCAAACCATTGGCGGACCGCAGTTTTTGTGGGCCTGGGTGCTGGGTGCGCTGGTCTCGTTCATCGACGCGTTTGTGTGGGCCGAGCTAGGGGCCGTGTTTCCTCAGGCGGGTGGTAGCTATAACTTTCTGAACATAGCCTACGGCAAGCAACGCTGGGGGCGGTTATTATCATTTCTGTACGTCTGGCAAACGCTCATTCAGGCTCCGCTGGTGGTAGCATCGGGGGCCATTGGGTTTGCCCAATATGCCTCATACTTATTGCCGCTTACCGAGTGGCAGCATAAACTGGTATCGGGCGGGGCGGTGCTAGTGGTCATTGCCCTGCTTTACCGCCGGATCGACTCCATTGGCCGCATCAGCCTCATTTTCTGGGGTTGTGTGCTAGCTACCCTCGGCTGGATTATCTGGGGTGGTCTCATGCACGCCCAAACGCCCATTCGCGAGGTGATTCGGGCGGCAAACCCGGTCGGGTCGGGGTTGCTGGGGGCAGGTTTGGGGGCCGCTTCGGTCAAAACCATTTACTGCTACCTCGGCTACTACAACGTTTGCCACCTCGGTGGCGAAATTCGCCAGCCGGAGCGCAACATTCCCCGCAGCATATTTTTGTCGATTGCGGGCATTGCGGTGCTGTATCTGCTCATGAATATCAGCGTAGTTAGCGTTATTCCGTGGCAGGAGGCTCAACACAGCCGTTTCATTGTCAGTACATTTATCGAGCGCATCTATGGCCATCAGGCCGCTACAGTGGCAACGGTCATGGTGTTGGTCGTCGCTTTTTCGAGCCTGTTTGCGGTGTTGCTGGGGTACTCAAGAGTACCCTTTGCCGCTGCCGCCGATGGACAATTTTTCCGCATCTTTGCCCACCTGCACCCCACCCGTCAGTTTCCGTACATCTCGCTGCTGTTTTTGGGCGGGGTAGCTTTTGTATTCAGTCTGCTGTTACGACTGGGCGATGTAATCACGGCCATTCTGGCCATGCGAATTTTGGTGCAGTTTATTGGTCAGGCGGTGGGGTTATTGCTGTTGCATCGCCTAAAACCACCCTTATCCTTTCCCTTCCGAATGCCCCTGTATCCATTGCCGGTGCTACTGGCTATTGCCGTATGGGCATTTATTTTCTTCTCCACGGGTATTACCTTTATGCTCTCCGGCCTCGCCGTGATTACCCTTGGCGTGGTGGCTTTCCTGGTCTCGGCGGGCGTACAGCAGAAGTGGCCGTTTTGATAAAAATCGGGCCACTCAACTCGTCATAACCGCTACGGCTTCCAGTTCTAACGCGCAGTTGTTGTAGAGTTCCGGTACCGGAATGATGGAACGCGCCGGGCGGTGATCGCCAAAATGGCTGGCGCAGGCAGCATTGACCTCGCCCCAATAGGCAGCACTGGCAATGAAAATGGTGAGCTTAACCACCTGCATTTTGTGACTGCCCGACGCATTCAATACCAGGCCGAGGTTAGTGAGTACCTGCTGGGTTTGCTCCGTAACGGAGAGATGGCCAAACCGCTCGCCGGTGGTCATATTGGCGGGCAAAATCCCCGAAACATACACCACATTATTGGCAACAACGGCTTGGCTGTAATGCCCGGTGGGCGTGAGGGTGTCAGGAACCTGAATGAATTGCATAAGCCAGTGTTTTTTGAGATTGATGATATAGTGTATACTCTATTGTCGTACACCCCGCCAGTACTCCCGGCTCCAAACCCGCCGGAAAGGCCAGTGTTTAGCCTCCAAGGCAAACGGCAGGTATGCATGGGCTTCTTTGGGCGATTGCCGATAATATTGGTCATCATCGGTGAGCAGTAGAGCCGTATAGGCATTCCCTTCACGCACAGTGAGGTCGGCAAAAGGCAGTTCGGGCTGGTAGTTGGGGTGCTGGGCGGCCAGCCGGATTTTGAGCAGCGTGCCAGCCCGTAAGCCTTCAATGGGGCGTGGCTCCGGCCTGAATCGGCCCTGGGCCACGTCCAGCGCGTATTGCAGGTAGGCTTTCAGGAGCTTGGGGCCATTGTTGGCGGTTTGCGCTACCAGAAGCTGCTCTGGCCACAGACTTGTCACCACATATACCCGCTCCCGCGCCCGGGTTATGGCTACATTCAGCCGGTTTTCGCCCCCGGTCATGTTTAGGCTACCAAACTGGGCGGATAGTTTTCCGCTTGCATTTGGTGCGTAGCCCACGGAGAAAATAATGACATCATACTCATCGCCCTGCACGTTTTCAATATTCTTGACTGCCAGCCCCTTCCTCTCCCAAGGGGGAACCTTGCCTGCGCCAGAAGTTTCCCTTTCGGGGGATAGGGGGCTGGCAGGGTGCGCATCCTCCAGCAGTTCCTGAATGAGTTGCTGCTGCGGGAAGTTAAACGTAACCACGCCAATAGAGCGTCCGGGCAATTCGGTTTGTAAAGTGTCGATAAGCGTCAGCACGGCTTCTGCTTCGACGGCATTGGTATTTTGCTGCCAGATGCCTTTCACGTTCATATAACGGATGGCAGGTTCCTGGGCATTTACATCGCGGAAATCAGGTAGTAGCGTGAGCTGGTTGCGGTAAAAATGGGTGTTTGAGAACTGGATCAGGTCAAGAGAGCGGCTGCGGTAATGCCCCGTAAGCGCAATTTGGGGCAGGGTTTGCGCTGCCAACTCCAGCAACGACTCTACTTCAATGGCTACATCAGGTAGTTCATTATCGGCATTTCCCTCACTACTGTCGGTAATCCGAACGCGATACAGGTCACTGGGGCGCAGTTGCTGACTATCTCCGGTGACGACTGTTTGTTTACCCCGGTACATGGCCGGTATCCCGTTTTCGGCATAGCATTGTGATGCTTCATCGAAGATGACCAGATCGAACAACCCCTCGCGCAGCGGAAACATGGCTGATACGGCTTCTGGCGAGGCCATCCAGCAGGGTACCAGCTTAAATAGCTCGTCGGCATACTGTTCGAGTAATTTACGAACCGGCCAGACATTCCGTTTTTTGCTCACCTGATGCCCCAGTTCGCGGTAGCTGACCAGGTTGTTGAGCCGGTTAAACGCCAAGTTATGAAAGGTCTGATCGCGGAGCCGTACGCCTAATATATCGCGACTAAGGATCTGTTTACGCCGGACACTCTCTTGTAATCCATGCTCCATTTGTGCCATTTTAGGCGACGATACCGCCCGAAGTTCCGGGTATTGACCCTCAATGTGGTCGATCCAGGCCAACTGTAGGGCGTTCAGGAAAGTAGCGGGCGTTGCCCGGTCTAGTACCATCTGTTCAACCTCAGTCAACCCGGCGCGGAGTTTGTCGCTCTCTACGAGCACATCGAAATCAGACTGTAGGCTTTGCTTCAGGGTTTGGGCATAAGTTGGCGTAGCCCAGACCTGCTCTATCTGCGCATCGGTCAGGTAGCGTTGCCAGGCGGGGCGTTGAGTAGCTACCGTTTCGGCCAGGGGGAACAGGGCGCGAATTGTTTGGGCAAACTGAAGGGCGGTGTCCCAGATAGGGGCCGGGAGTTGGTGGAGAGCCGTTAACCCGCCCATTTTTTGGTTAGCCTCCTTGGCTCGGCGCAGCAGGCGCAGGCTGTTGGGGGCATTCGGTAGGGGCAAGTTGGTCAACAGGGGCCGGGCTTGCTCGTGCAGAGTATCGAGGGCCAGGCGTTTATCCACCCGGAGTGCCAACATCTGGAGGTCGGCCCCTGAGAGGGAAAGATTATTAGCGAAGGCTACCCGCTGTAGTTGAGCTTTGCCTGTGTTGGTCATCTGCCACCAATTCCACCCCACCCACGACTCCCGAACGGCCAGCGCATCGGTTAGCAATGCCCGAAAGGCAGGCAATTCAGCAGCAGGCAGGGTTTTTTCAGGGCCGGGTTGTGCCAGAGCATTGTCCCAGGCATCAGCCAGGTTGGTCAACCACTCATTATCAGTTTGGTGAGCAGTCTGGGCCGTCAGGCTTGGCAACGCCCGCATCACCGCCCAGACCGAGTCAGTATCTGCCCCAGTAAGCAGAACCAGCAGAGCGGTAATGGACGAGCTTTGTTCATGCCAGCCCAGCAATTGACCTATAGTAAGGGGTTGGCGAAGCAGGGTCTGGAGTTGTGGGCCTATGGTTTGGGCAGTGCCAGCCAGTTGGCTCAGGAGTTGCCCGGCGATCCGCTCGTCGGCAGTAGAGAAGGGGCTAAAATCGACCCGCTCAGCAAAGGGATGCGCCTTGCCCAGGCGGTGCTGATAAGCTTCGTAATCGGTTAGTTTACGTAAAAAATCATCCAGGGTATCGAACTTAAATCGCTGATACACATCCGACAAGTCCAGTGCAGGAGACCCCTCGGCATCAACTTGAGGGGTACTGGTGAGGTATAACTCTTTAGCCGACAGGCCGCATTCGGTGGTGTCGAACAGGGCATCTTTTACGGCTTGCAGTTCACAGACCAATTGGTCGATGCGTCGGCTTTCAGTATCGAACTCCCGTTCGAGCAGCACAGCATCGAGGCTATAGTTTTGGGATCGGTACGCGTCAACCTGCTCAATCTGGGCCGCAATTTGGTCGTACAGGGTTTTCCTGTCGTTCCTGAAATCGTGGATCAGCGCGGCAAAGGGGGCCATGCCTACCTGTTTTAACCGGTCATAAACCACATCGAGTGCGGCCCGTTTCTGGCATACCAGCAGCACCCGTTGCCCATTGGCGGCTGCATCGGCCATAAGGTTGGCAATCAACTGCGATTTTCCTGTACCCGGCGGACCCTGCACCACCAGTGAACTCCCCGCTTTCACCATCCGGATAGCTGCTTCCTGCGACGCGTCGAGTGGTAAAGGCGTGTGGAGAAGGCGCTCTGGGCGTAGGGCCAGGGCTGTAGGGGGTAGGGCAGGGGGCGCATGATCGTCAACCGCCAATTCTATGCCCTCAGCCTCCAGCCCCTTTCCACCACGCTCAATAAGCTCCCCATAGTCTGGCACCAGGTATGACCCTGCCTGCGGGAAAATGCCCAACACGGCTTCGGGGTAGAGTTTCAGTTCGCCGGGGTGTTCGAGCGTGGTGAGCGATTTACCCGTTTGTTTGTCGTAGGGCTGGAGTTGGTCGGTGAATAAGTCCTGGTTGAAGTTCAACTCAATAGGCGTGGTTTTAAGCCATTCGTAGAGTTGCGTACGGAATACCAGCGGGTCCTTATCAAAGTCAGCAAGGTCTTTTTCCAGCACGGCCTCACCCAGTTTGATCTGATTAAAGTGGCTGTAGGCCAGCAGCATGGTCTGGTTCAGCATGGCCCAATCGTCGCTCCGGCCCGTGAGCAGCCATTTGCCGGTTGCCTGGGTGAGGTGTACCGGAAAAAACAGCAGGGGACCATGCACAACGGTGCCGTCGGCAAATTTGCCGCGCAGAAACGGCCAGCCTACATACAGGTCTTCGGCACCGCGCTCTTCTTCAATAAACCGTTCGGTACGGGCAATGCGCCGGAGTCGTTTGCTCACCTCGTTGACCCGCTCTGAGCGGGCATCCAGCACATCGCAGAGGGGAACCGTAGCTTTGCGGTTTAGCAGTTGGTCTATCAGGGCAAACGAGGGCTTATTGAGCAGAAAATCCAGGTCGTGCAGGTCGATAAATTGCTCGGCAGGCAGGCTCGATAACAACAGCGAGCGGTTCCGGCTGCTGAGGTTGGTCAGCCGACGGCTGTAGGCGCGGAGGATGTCGAGCTGAACCATGACCACTTAGGTTGTTTTTTTCTCCGGGATGAGCCAGGAGGCCAGCACGCTGATGGCGAGAATGGCAATGATGATGTAGAGTGAGTAAACCGGCTTGAAGCCCATGCGTTCGAGGTAATGTTCGGCCAGCATTTTCACCCCGATAAAAGTGAGTAATACGGCTAAGCCCGTTTTCAGGAAACGGAACTGACTCATAATGCTCGATAGGAAGAAGAACATCGACCGCAGGCCCATGATGGCAAATACGTTGGAAAAGAAAACGATATAAGGGTCTTTGGTAATCGAGAAAATGGCCGGAATAGAATCGACCGCAAAAATTAAATCGGTGACGGAGACGACCAGCACAACCACAAATAATGGGGTAATGAACAGCTTGTTATCACGCTTGCGCCGGATAAAGAAATTGTCGGTCACGTTGCGTTTATAGACGCTCATGTATTTCGACACAAACCGCACCACGGGGTGTTTGGCCGGTTCAATTTTCTCCTCTTCATCTTTCTGAAAAAACAAACTACCGCCCGTATAGACCAGAAACGCTCCAAAGATATACATGACCCAATCGAACTGCTGAATGAGAGCCGAGCCGACAAATATAAAGATGAACCGGAGTACAATGGCCCCCAGAATCCCCCAGACGAGTATCTTTTTATAATACCGTTCCTGTACCCCGAAGGAGTTGAAAATCAGGATGAACACAAAAATATTATCGGCAGAGAGCGAGTATTCGACCAGGTAACCCGTGATGAATTCGAGCGCCATGTTATTCTGAAAATTGGTCAGGCTGGCGGCAAGGTTTGCTGGTACCAGCACCACATGGTCAGCGTAGCGATTCCTGATCTCTTCGAGGTGTGCCTCATTGGTAATGCCATGAATGAGGTAGCCATAGTGCTGGATAAAGAAATAAAACCCAATGGCCAGGGCTACCCAGATGGCACTCCAGATGGCAGCCTCGCGGAAATGCACTACATGGCTTTTTTGTTTTGTGAACACGCCCAGATCGAGCGACATCACCACTAAGACAAATAGGGCGAAGGCCCCAAAAAATAACATTTCAGAACTGAACATGAACCCTGAGTTGACTGCTACATGAACTCATACCAGCGCAAATGGTTGACTGACTGGCACGAAATTGGTTGCAATATCGGTAAAGTGACCCGAACGGTTGACAAAATCTTGGCAGTTCCGTTCTGGTACGTTAGTTTTGACCCATGTTTAACAACAAAAAAGTAATCGTGGTGATGCCCGCCTACCGGGCTGCCCTGACCCTGGAGCGTACCTACCGCGAAATTCCATTCGATCTCGTGGATGAGGTTATTCTAGTCGATGATGCCAGCCCTGATAATACCGTAGAGGTGGCCCGAAATCTGGGAATTCGGCACGTAATTCGGCACGATAAAAACAAAGGGTATGGCGGGAACCAGAAAACCTGCTATGCCCGGGCACTTGAACTGGGTGGCGACATTGTGATTATGCTGCACCCCGATTATCAGTACACACCCATGCTGCTGCCCGCCATAATCTCCATTATTGGCAATGGTCTGTACCCGGTAGTGTTTGCCTCGCGCATATTAGGGAAAGGCGCGCTGAAAGGCGGAATGCCGCTGTATAAATACATAGCCAACCGGTTTCTGACCCTCTCGCAGAATATTTTGATGAACCAGAAACTCTCAGAATACCATACAGGCTACCGGGCGTTTTCGGGTGAAGTGCTGCGAAGCCTGGATTTCACCCACAACTCCGACGATTTTATTTTTGACAATGAGATGATTGCCCAGATTTTTTATAAGGGATTCGAGATTGCCGAGGTGACCTGTCCTACCAAGTATTTTGAGGAAGCCTCATCTATTAACTTCAAGCGCAGTTCCATTTACGGGCTGGGCGTATTGAAGGTGTCGCTGTTTTATATGCTTACTAAGCTGGGATTGATGCGCTGGAACGTATTGACGTAGGGATCTCTACCAGTTCTTCCTCGGTTAGGAGTACTTCGAGCAACATGGATTCGAGGGTAAGCCCTGGCCCAAAGGCACAGCTCAAAATAGCCCCGCCAGTCAGCGGTTCTGTTTCAGTCCAGATTTCTTTCAGCACAAACAGCACCGTAGCCGACGACATATTGCCATACTGCTGGAGAACATTGTAGGCATATCGATTATCATTGGCTGAAATACCAAGCTGTGTTTCAATAACTTCAAGAATTCGTTTACCGCCAGGGTGCAGGGCATAGTGGCTAATATCAGCGGGGGTAAGGCCACTGCGTTTCAGCAGGCGTGTCAGTAATTTACCAATGCCTTTCTGGATATACGCTGGCACTTCACTGGTCAGCGTCATTTCAAATCCATGATCGCCAATATTCCAGGCCATTTCGGCCTTGCCTTCGGGCAGCAGATCGCAGTAAAATTGCCGTAGGCGAAAGGCTTTATCAGGCCGGGGTTGGCTCTCGATCAGCACGGCTGCTGCTCCATCGGCAAAAAGCGCGTTGGAGAGCAACGAATCAGTCTCTTCGCTTTTCTGGAAATGCAGGGTGCACAGTTCGATACAAACGACCAGAACAACGGCACCGGGGTCAGCCCTGACAATGGCATCGGCGGCTTTGAGGCCATTAAAGGCTCCATAACAACCCATAAAATTAATGGCCAGTCGCTGGGTAGTGCCGGGTAAGCCCAGTGCTTCGATCAGTTCAATATCGGGGCCGGGAGCATACAAACCCGTACAACTCACGGTAATGATATGCGTGATTTGCTGCACCTGAAAAGACTCACTTACCTCCCGCAAGTCAGGCTCACTATTCCGGTCGGCCAGGCAGCTCTGAACAGCGGCCAAAGCCAGGGGCGTAGCCTGCTGTCGGTAAACGGCCATGCGTTGCGACACCGTTGGGAACGGCTCTAAATCGGGCGTGTTCGGATAAAACGTATATTCACCGCAACTAAGCCCATAATCGGGCAATACAGAGTGCCGTTGGTTGATGCGGGTTTGTCGATACAGGACATTTAATCGTCGGCGACCCCGCTCATCAAGTTGGAGCGCATCGGCCATAAAATTGGCAATTTGCGTTTGCGGAAAAACGTGGGCTGGCACAGCCGTGCCAATGGCATTGATGTAGCTGCTGGGTATGCTATCCATTGGGAAAGTCTCCTGTCGTGAAGGATTTGCCAGTCACGTTGGCCTTATAACTTACGGTATTCAGATAAAGTTGGTTTTTTAGTATAAAAACTCCCCTGCCCATGACCCTTCGCGCCGTATGGCTGCACCTGCGGGTGCCTTTCTCGTTTTTTTTGTTGCCGGTTTTCTGGTTCGCCCTCTACGAATCACCCGCGCCGGTCGGGTGGCGGGTATGGCTGGTGGGGTTTATTCTGCACGGGTTGCTTTACCCAGCCAGCAATGCCTACAACAGTTACTACGATAAAGACGAGGGTAGCATTGGCATACTGGAAACCCCACCTCCTGTTGACAAAACCTTGTTTTGGGTCGCCATTGGGATTGATGGGGTAGCCCTGCTGCTGGGCCTGTTTCTGGGCTGGCCCTTTGTTATCTATCTGCTCATTTATGGCCTTATCTCGAAAGCGTACAGCAACGACCGTATCCGGCTCAAACGCTATCCGGTGCTGAGTTGGCTGGTAGTGGGTGCGTTTCAGGGCGGGTTCACCTACCTGATGACCTGGCAAACCTTATGTGAGGTGCCCATGGCGGCTTTATGGCACCCCAAACCCCTGCTGGCGGCCCTACTCTGCACCCTGAATGTGCTGGCAGTATATCCGATTACCCAAGTCTATCAACACGAGGAAGATGCCCGGAGGGGTGACCTGACCCTGAGCCGCCTGTTGGGCGTTCGGGGTACGTTTGCCTGCACCCTGCTTGTCTATACCCTGTCGCTGAGTGGTTTCTGGTTGTTTTTCGATGGGCAGCGACCCTTCTTCGGGCTATTGCTGTTTTTGTTACCTGCCATGCTTTATTTTGTGGTCTGGTATAGCCGTGTACACCGGGATAGCGGGTACGCTAACTTTCGGTCGGCCATGCTGATGACCCTGCTGGCGGGGGTGGGTCTGAACGGTTTTTTTGTGGCCTTATTGCTGCTGAGTTGGTAAGTGGTGGCACTGAGAACAAAAAATTTTTTGGCCGAACCCTTGACAAACGACCGAAAACCCTTACTTTTGCATCCACAATTCGCCGAAAGGCAGTTGACAGGACAATGCGAAAGTAGCTCAGCTGGTAGAGCGCGACCTTGCCAAGGTCGAGGTCGCGGGTTCGAACCCCGTCTTTCGCTCCACGAAAAAGGCACCGCCCAACGGTGCTTTTTTCGTAAATACCTATGCAAATGGGAATGCCGGGATGGTGGAATCGGTAGACACGCCGGACTTAAAAAGTTGAGTGCCCGGTTGGAAACAGCCGGAGTAGAACTGTTTAAATTCGGGGAAACCTTATCGGCAACGATTGGCAATCCCGAGCCAAGCCTGACAGCGAAAGCTGACATGGAAGGTGTAGAGACTTAATAGACAGCACCTAAATCCTATCTGTAGGACATGGTGAAGAGAAAGTCCAGACCACAAATTGCTGCATTTGGCAGTAAGCAGCGAAAGCTGTAGTTGGTAAGAAAATCCTGTGGGCCACAAGCCCGTGCGGGTTCGACTCCCGCTCCTGGTACAGAAGCAAAAAGCCGCCGATATTCAGCGGCTTTTTTGTTGTAGTGATATTTCTAACAATGTCGCTGAGCGATAGACCCAGCCTTAGGGCAGGCTGTTCGTAGTTTGATACTTTTTTTATAGATATTCGCAGATGCTATTCCCCGACATAACTGCCTATTTGCAGAAACACTTCGCGGTAGAGACCAATGAGCAGGCACCACAGCCGTATCTACCGATTGCCGCCAACAAGCTCGATGCTATATGCCAGTTTCTGCGCGACGATGAGCAACTTTTCTTCGACTTGCTGGCTTGCCTGACCGCCATAGACAATGGACCAACCGTTGGCACCATCGACGTGGTTTATTCGCTTACTTCCATTCCCTATGGACATAACCTGATGCTACGGGTAACAGTGCCGCGCAATGCTGACAGCGAACCATTGCCCAGCCTGCCCAGCGTAAGCCACATTTGGCGCACGGCCGATTGGCATGAGCGCGAAGCCTTCGATTTAGTAGGGATTCAGTTTACGGGCCACCCCGACCTGCGCCGGATTCTGCTCCCCGCCGATTGGGTGGGCTATCCACTCCGCCAGGATTACCAGGAAGCCACCAGCTATCACGGTATCCAGACGAAATAAGCAGCTTAAAGGCCACTTATTCTCTGTCGATAGCCCCGTAAATCAGGTCGAAGATGCGCCGACGGAGTTTGGTAGTATTGATGGCCGTGTTGCCGCCGGTTGGGTATAGCCGGTTAGAGAGAAAGACAAACACCAGTTGCTCATCAGGATCGACCCACACGAGGTTGCCCGTGAACCCCGTATGCCCAAACGAATGCTCGGAAGCCATAGGAGAGAGATACACACTGTTGGGGCTGTCGGGATTGGGTTTGTCCCAGCCCAGGGCGCGGTACGAGCGCGAACTGATGGTTTGGGTAAAGTAGGGTACAGTAGCGGGTAACAAATAGCGTTGCCCACCGTATTGACCCTTTTGCAGATCCATCTGGAGCAACTTGGCAATATCCAGGGCATTACCAAATAAGCCTGCATGGCCCGACACTCCGCCCTGTACAGCCGCCATTTGGTCATGCACGGTACCAACCAGCAACTGATTGCGGAAGTAGGTGTCCATTTCGGTGGGGGCACAGTGGGGAGCTACTAACCGTTGCAGGGGGGTAAAGCCGAGCATGGTGAGACCCAGTGGCCGGTAGAGTTGTTCTTCAACGTACTTGTCGAGTGGTTCGCCCGTAACCCGCTCCACCACTTTCTGGAGGGTCAGAAAACCGAGGTCGCTGTAAATGTAAGCAGGCTTGCCGCCATCATCCACTTTTTTAGAGAGTGGCGACTGGATAATCCATTTCCAGACCGAATCTTTCAGGGCCGGGGTTCCCCACAGGGCCGGGGCGATTTGCAGGGTGTGCAGGCTGTCGGGCCGTTGGCTGTAGTACTGTGGTTTCAGTGCACCCCCCGGCAGGCGGGTGCGCTCCCAGAGGGTGGGGTAGTACGAGATTAGCCCGGACTGGTGCCAGAGCAAATCCTGAATGGTGATGTTCTGCTTGTTAGAGTTACGGAGTTCGGGCAGGTAGTACGAGGCTTTCTGGGCCAGGTCGATCTGCTTGCGGTCGTAGAGAAGCATCACGCATTGCAGGGTGCTGAGTACTTTAGTTACCGAGGCCAGGTCGTACAGGGTTTCATCGCTCACCTTCTCGGTGCCGCCATACACCAATTGACCAAAGTTTTTCTGGTAAACAATCTTGCCTTTGCGGGCTACCAGCACCTGACACCCCGGCACAACATGGTCGCGGATGGCCTGCTGTATCATTGGGTCAATTTTAGCCAGGGCTGTAATGCTCATTCCCACCGTTTCGGGCGAGCCAAACGTGAGCCGCCCGGTTTCTTCGGTGGTTAACCCCTGCCCGGCCAATAGCCCGGCCGCTGCAACGGGAAGTACGCCTTTGGCAGCCAGGCCGCCAAATAGTACCTGCGGCACAGCCCGCTGCATCTCGTCGAAATCCTGGTAGGCACACACCAGCGCGTCGGCCCCGGTAAATTGGTTCAGGCTGTATGCCGACCCAAACACGGAAACAATCACGCGCTTGCCCTGCTGTTTCAGGCGACTAATCAGTTGTAACGAAGCCGGGGTAATCCCAAATTTACGTACAGCAGATTGGTTCATCTCGTGGAAACTGAGCAGCACCACATTGGCATCAGCGGTTTCGTTGAGCAGTTCAGTTAAGTCGGCCTCGGTGGTGGGTTTTTCGTAGCAGGCAGTGTGCAGGGGGGCATACTGCGCCAGGGTTTTCTGGAATACGTTACCCGGCGTGGCTCCAATGGCAATAGAGGCCAACCGCAGGGTATCGAGCCGCTGAAAGGGCAGCAGTTGCTTCTGGTTTTTGACAATGGTAACTGCCTGGTTGCAGAGTTCCTGCTTGAGCAGGTCAGCTTCGGGCGAGTTGAGGTCCTGACTGAGGTTGGCTAGCGAAACGGGCTTGTACTGATGCAAACCGGCCCAGTACTTGGCCCGCAGAATCTTTTTTACTTTCTCATCGACCAGTTCCTGCGGTAAGGTACCCTGTTCAATAGCCGCTAGAATGCCCTGCACCCCCTCTTTAATATTTTCGGGATAGAGCAGAATATCATTGCCGGCCATGAGTGCCCGCAGGTGTACATCAACCGAACGCCCGGCGCGGCTTACGCCATTCATGTTCATGGCATCGGTAAAAACCAGCCCCCGGAAACCCAACTGCTTTTTGAGGAGGTCGGTTACTACCTTCTCCGAGAGGGTAGCGGCCATTGCTGGGGTAGCGTTATCGACTGCAGGAATGTACAGATGCCCAGTTACTACCCCCATCAGACTATCGGCAATGAGCCTCCGGAAGGGGTAGAGATCAATGTCCTGCAATTGCTCCGGTGAGCGGCTGATAATGGGCAGGGTATGGTGCGAGTCTGAGTTAGAATCGCCATGACCGGGGAAGTGCTTGGCCGTGGCAATGATGCCGTTATTCTGCATACCCCGCATATAGGCTGAGGCTTTAGTGGCTACATTCTCGCGCGTTTCGCCAAAAGAGCGGTTACCAATAACGGGGTTGGTGGGGTTGCTGTTAATGTCAGAAACGGGAGCAAAGTTGATATGGATACCCAGCCGGTGGCATTGACGGGCAATCTCGACCCCCATTCGATACACCAGATCATTATCGCGAATGGCTCCCAGGGTCATCTGTTTTGGAAATTCCATGGCACTATCGAGCCGCATGCCTAACCCCCATTCACCATCAATGCCAATCAGGAGTGGCACCTTCGACAGGGCCTGGTAGCGATTGGTCATGATGGCCTGCCGGTGTGGGCCACCCTGAAAGAAAATCAGCCCGCCGATGTGGTAATTCTCAATGAGGTGTTCGAGATACTGTTTGTGGTTGTCGCTCCGGCTCGAAAAGGCGGCCACCATAAAAAATTGCCCGACTTTCTGCTCCGGGGTCATGGTATGAAACACACTATCGACCCAGTGATTGCTGTTGTCGGCAGTGGTAGTCAGCACGTCGATGCCAGGGGAGGGCATATCGACAGAGAAATTGCTCGTGGCTGCGTGGGCTACTGGTGCCACAACGGCGGGTACTACCACCTTAATTTTGGCTTTGTGGCTATGACTTTTGGCTGATGCCCGGCTGTGGGTGTGACTGTGGGTAACCTTTTTGGTGCGGGGACGCTTATGTACGGCGAAGGCTGTCATCAAGCAAACTACCACCAAACCTACCACCAATGACAGTCGTAAAACTCGAACGCGCATACTAAATCGGTTCAAAAAATTAATAATATGTTACGGCTCCTCTACAATATATACCCTAAAATTAGGCAAAGAACCGTTTAAACCATAGCTTATTCTGAAATTAAGCCTATTTTAACCTCTATAACCCAATAAAATAGCAGTAATTGTGCCATTTTTGTGGGGTAGAAATACCAAATAATATTCCTTAATACGCTAATGTATCCGTTTTGTTTTTGTAGCTAGTGATTGTACGACATTTGTTTATCTACCGGCTCATTGGTCTGGTATTTAGTGGTTTAGTCGGTTTTCCCGCTGGAGTATCTGCCCAGTCGCAACATTATGTGCACACGGCTTTGTGGACACGCCTGGCCCCTTCGGTGACTATTGGCAAACATTGGTTACTTATTGGCGATGTCTATTATCGGCGGCAAAATGATCTGCACAAAGGGCTTGCCAATCTGCTTAACGCTCCGTTGGTCGAGGGAGTGCGCTTGGGGGTAACCTACCGCACAGGCCGATGGTCGTATCAGCTTGTGCCGTTGGTGTTTTTCAATAACCATCAGCAACTTGGCAAAGACCCCGATTTTACCCGCCCTACCAATCCAGAAGTACGCGCGCAAAGTGCGGTAGAGTGGACTTATCCGCTTACACCAAAAACGTCGGTTAGTTTGCGGGGAAGTTATGAATACCGGCATTTTCTGACCGAAGGGGTGACCAATTTAGGCCGTCTCCGGTTTCGGGCGTTGGTGCGCCGTCGTTTATCGGAGCAGGTGTATCTACTGGGCTGGAATGAGACCCTCTGGTATGCCCCCCCGAACCTGCCTAATGGCGCAACTAAACCGTTCGACACAAACCGGACCTACCTGAACCTGGGGTATACTATCAGTAGGCAGGTAGCCCTGGAGGGTGGGTATCAGTTCAGCCACCGCCGTCGGCGATCACTCACCGAATATGATGAAGAACATGCCTTGACCATAACTATGCTGCTGCGCTTATGAAATTACTTTTGTTTTGTTTGAGTATGATGCTCCTGCCAATGAGTGCCATTGCCCAAACCGTTACTAGTAAGCCCTTTGGGGTTATGCTTGACGCGCTCCTAAAAAAATCGGTGCCATTGGTAAACTGCCAGCAGGTAAAGCAGATGCCTAATGCGGTGCTGCTCGATACCCGCGCTCAACGCGAATATGCCGTGAGCCACCTGCCCAATGCCAGATGGGTAGGCTATAATGAGTTTGACCTAAGCCGGGTGCAGGGGTTGCCCAAAACAACGCCCATTATAGTCTATTGTTCGGTAGGTTACCGCAGCGAGAAAGTGGGGGAGAAGCTACTGGCCGCAGGGTATAAACAGGTGTATAACCTGTACGGCAGTATTTTTGAGTGGGTAAACGAAGGCAATGAGGTAGTGGATAGTACGGGGCAGCCAACCCAGCGGGTGCATGCCTATAACCGGATGTGGGGGGGGTGGCTTAAACGCGGGGAGAAAGTATATGAGTAATCCGCCTACATTTCAGCGAGCTAGCTGCTGAACCTGATGAATTACACTATTCCCAATTGCCAGTCCTATTGTTACCTGCTGCGGTACACTCCAGCCTGGCTGGGCAATATGAACCGATTTAGGAGCCGAAGCGGTCGTTAGTTTAGCCTTAATGTGCTTGCGGGCAGCAAAGAGGTTGTGCGGATGACCCATGCTCATGGCCTGGCCGCTGATGCTCATAACTACTAAAATTGCCAGTATCTTTTTCATGGCGGTTGTCGGTTTTAAGATTATAACGCAAAGATATAGGTTTTAGTTGGTATCTTGCAATACAAAGTACTATATTTTTTTAGAGTCCGCATCCGGCGGGACTCTAAAAAAATATAGTACTACTCGATTACTACGCGTTTTACGGAGCCATCGTCATTCTGGGTAACCGTAACAAAGTAAGTGCCAGTCACTTTCTTGCCTAAATCAACCTGCCCTACATAATCGCCGGTGAAGTCTTTAACCTCTTTACGGGCTATTTCTTTACCCTTAGCATTGGTCACTACAATGGCAACGTCGCCCTTGGTGGGAGCCGTAAACCGGATATTTAGCTGATCCTGCTCTGGATTATTGGGATAGGCATCCAAGCTCCGAATGCTCGACGGCTTGCTGTGCAGTTGCCGCGACCAGTCTTCAAACGGGGCTACCAACTTCCGGTCCCAGTCTTTGGGCATCTTAAAATCGAACTGCAATCGGTTGAGCCGGTCGGCCACCGAGTCCATTTTAAAGCTATAGTTCCGGTCATCGAACTTAAACTTCATGCGGCTCATGCGGTCACCGAGTTCATTCATGCTTTTATCAAAGTCACGCTGCCATTCCTTCCGATCATTGTCGTCAAAGAAAAAAATGTCGGTATCACCCTGATTGCCTTTATTTTTTCGATTCAAATTGGGCAGTCGGCGTTCGCGGTAAGTAAGGCGGTCAGAGCCGGGGCCATCGTCGTCAATAGTAATGGTGAGTTGACTCCGTTTCCCGTCTTTGCGGGCTGTGCGTAGAGAGTCCACCAGTTTGTTTACTAACTGGTCGCGCCGCTCGTCGGTCATACCCTCCAGGCTGTAGGTGCGCTCAATATCGCGCACGTCATCCCCATTGCGTTCAGTTACGCGTAGGTGGAGTTGATTGCCCCGGCTGCGGGTTGCCGGTTTGTCGCTTTTTTGGGCCACGGCCAGCCCACTTAGGCTACCCGCCAGGAGTACAGTTAGCCAGAACCGCAGGCTTGTGTTTGTTGTTTTCATACTAAATACGTTTGGTGAAGCAAGTTCGTTACCCGTTAGATTATTAGGGCAGGTAGGGCTGTTAAAAGTTGTTAAACAGGACATTGCTGCCCCGCTATGTTGTAGTTTTACCAACCTGACCTGGCCCAAAGCGCACTAAAGATGCGAATGGCCAGGCTAAGGTTGCACCGGAAGAATAAAAAATGTCGAGACAACGCATACGCTGGAT
>JBBQUC010000013.1:0-19705 GCA_038212815.1 Cytophagales bacterium | reverse complement strand
AAACTACCCGCTTTTTTCAATCCAACCGCCTTCGATGCTAAAGAGTGGGTGAGCATGGCCAAAAATGCGGGGATGAAATACATTACCATTACCAGCAAGCACCACGATGGCTTTGCCATGTTCGACTCAAAAGTGTCAGATTACGACATTATTGACCGTACACCCTACAAAAAAGATGTGCTGAAATTGCTGGCCGACGAGTGCCGGGCGCAGGGGATAAAGCTGTTTTTTTACCACTCGCATCTCGACTGGCACCACCCCGATTATTACCCCCGTGGCCGCACCGGTGGGGACTGGACGGGGCGGCCCCAAAGCGGAAATTTTGAGAACTACCTCCGTTACATGGATACGCAGTTGACCGAACTGCTCACCAATTATGGCCCGGTGGCGGGCATCTGGTTTGATGGTTGGTGGGATCAATCAGCCGACGATGCGGGGCATATTGGGGGAGAGGTGGCCGAAGCCAGTAAGAAAAAAGGCATCGACTGGCACCTCGACCGCACCTACGCGCTTATTCACAATCTACAACCGGCGGCCCTGATTGGCAATAATCACCACGTTGCTCCCTTTGCGGGCGAGGATTTTCAGATGTTCGAAAAAGATTTGCCCGGCACCAAAACCACCGGTTTCAACGCCGAGCAAACCATTGGCCAACTGCCGCTCGAAACCTGCGAGACCATGAATAATGCCTGGGGGTTCAACCTGAAAGACAGCCACTATAAAAGCACCAAAAGTTTAGTTCAGTATGTAGTAAAATCGGCCGGGTCGAATGCTAATTTCCTGCTAAATGTAGGGCCAATGCCCAATGGCAAAATTCAGCCGGAGTTTGTGAAAACATTGGGCGAAATGGGGCAGTGGATGGCCCAAAACGGCGAAACGATTTATGGCACACGGGGTGGTCCCGTTAGCCCGCGCCCCTGGGGGGTAACTACTGCCAAAGGCAACCGCGTGTATGTCCACATTCTGGACTGGGCCGACCGTCAGCTTACCCTGCCGGTAACTGCTAAAGTTCGCTCGGCTAAACTCTTCACCGATAAGTCGGCGGTGAAAATGACCCAAACTGCCGATGGCCTTGTGCTTATTTTGCCCACAGTTCCCAGTGGTATAGACACGATTGTGGAGTTAGAATTATAAGCCTGGTCAGTTGTGCTATTGCTCACTACTTACGACTTTTACGCCTTGTACCTTACGACTCTCCATCATGCTCATTACCACTACGCCCAATATTGAGGGCAAACGCATTACCGACTACATTGGCCTGGTCAATGGAGAGGCCATTATTGGGGCCAATATTGTTAAAGATTTCTTTGCCGGTATCCGCGATGTGGTGGGTGGCCGGGCTGGGGCATATGAGCAGGGCCTGCGCGAAGCCAAGAGCATTGCCATCCGCGAGATGATGGAGCAGGCTACCCGGCTGGGAGCCAATGCCATTGTTGGGGTCGATCTAGATTATCAGACCATCGGTGGCAATGGTTCCATGCTCATGGTGTCGGCTAACGGCACAGCGGTAACAATTGAGTGAAAAGTAAGTTCTTACCGAAAATCTTCCTCGTCATCTTCACCAAACCCTTTGTTGGGGTCGAACATGGAGCCAAGCAGGTCTTTGAATGACTGACCGGTGTCCATTGCTTTTTTACCAATGAGCGAGTGTTCAGCTAGACCGTGCAGGGCAAACTCCATCATAAACAACTTTTCGGGTTTGCTCAGGCGGGGGTGCATGTAGTCGATCAGGTCGTCAAGACCGTCAATCGTCCGCAGGCGGCTTTCGTAGTCGCGGTTGCTGAGGTCGTTCAGGATGTCCATCGTGTTGTTATCCCCGAACCAGTCGCTGATTTTCTTGTACGGATTGCCCCGCTTGTCTTTTTTGGCCTTTTCCGGGTTCGGAAAATAGTTCAGAAACTGGTTGCGGATGGCTTTGCCAATCAGGTTTTGCGCCACAATGACGGGGCCTTCTACCTCGCCTTCATACACTAACTCGACCTTGCCGCAAATGGCAGGCACGGTGCCGTAGAGGTCGGCAATGCGCACGTAGGTCTCTTTTTCACTATTGAGCAAGGCTCGCCGTTCGGCCGCTGAGAGAAGATTTTCGTAAGCCGAGATGGTCATCCGGGCGGATACACCCGATTTAGCATCGACATATTCGCTCTCGCGGGCTTCCATGGCTACCTGCTCAATCAAGTCAGCAATCAGGTCGTTGGTTTTCACCATGCCTTTCTGCTCCGTCTTGACGATGGCTTCCTGTTGGGTAATTTTTTTGCCAATCTCAATCGACTTCGGATAGTGGGTAACAATCTGGCTATCAATCCGGTCTTTGAGGGGTGTAACAATGCTGCCCCGGTTGGTATAATCTTCGGGGTTAGCGGTAAACACAAACTGAATATCGAGCGGCAATCGCAGCTTAAACCCGCGAATCTGAATGTCGCCCTCCTGCAAAATATTGAACAGCGACACCTGAATTCGGGCTTGTAAATCGGGAAGTTCGTTAATGACAAAAATACAGCGGTGCGAGCGCGGAATGAGGCCAAAGTGGATAGTCCGCTCGTCAGAATAAGGGAGTTTCAGGGTGGCTGCCTTAATTGGGTCAACATCGCCAATGAGGTCGGCAATAGATACATCAGGCGTGGCGAGTTTTTCAGTGTAGCGGTCAGCGCGGGGTAGCCAGGCAATGGGGGTTTGGTCGCCATGCCGTTCGATGAGGTCATGCGCAAACCGGGAGAGGGGCTGTAATGGATCGTCGTTGAGTTCAGACCCGGCAATAATCGGAATGTACTCGTCCAGCAGGTTCACCATCAGGCGAGCAATGCGGGTTTTGGCCTGCCCCCGCAGGCCCAGCAGGTTAATGTGGTGCATGGAGAGAATGGCGCGTTCTACATCGGGAATAACGGTTTCTTCGTATCCCCAAATGCCCGGAAAAACCGTTTCTTTCCGCCGAATTTTCTGGATTAGATTATCGCGCAGTTCCTGTTTGATAGCGCGGGGTTGATACCCAGCGGCTTTGAGTTCGCCAAGGGTGTTTATTGCAAGTAACTGGTTTGTTTTCAGATTCTGATAGCTCATCTGGGAATCAATAATGCACAATAGCGTATGTACAGTGTACAATAGATAACGGACAAAGTAGAATAGATACGAGCAACAAAGCTTCTTTACTTACCCATTGACCAGTGTCCATTATTCATTGTAAACGTAACAGGCTGTACGATAAAATGGTTTATCGACACCGAAAATGGTTATTTTTGCCCTATTCCGGCTAACTTCAGGCCGGTGGCTGGCATGAAATCAATTGTATCGCTCGTTTGCCTACTTGCTGTTGCGGGTAGTTTACTTACCTGTAAAGTTGACAAATACCCACCAGAAATCTGGCAGTCAACCCCTATCAAAGCCACCATTGGCCAGGAGGTGCTGCTGTCTGGTGCCCAATTTGGCAGCGATCCCGTGGTGACGTTTGGGCAGGGAGGCACGGCTGTGCAGGCTAGTATTCGCCAAAAAACGGACCAGACTATCACCGTATTAGTGCCGCGTGTTGGCGTTGGC
The DNA here is from genome assembly GCA_038212815.1 of Cytophagales bacterium. Lineage (GTDB taxonomy): Bacteria > Bacteroidota > Bacteroidia > Cytophagales > Spirosomataceae > JBBQUC01. Next base: position 16,174 of record JBBQUC010000013.1, on the reverse strand, counting down.
GTAAATACTATTTCGGTGCAAAATGGCCAGGGTATTACTGACCCGCTGTCGTTTACGGTATTGCAGCCACCACCCAGTATTACGGCCATTACGCCCATAAACGGCCTGGCAGGCACGCCCGTTGTTATTGCCGGCGATTATCTGGATCGGTTGTCATCGGTCAAATTTGGGGATGTATCGGCTACGGTGGTGGGAACAGGTACGCCAACCTCCATTACGGTAACGGTACCGCCAAATTTGCCCCGCGCCCGGTTACCCCTGTTGGTCGAGACGGAGGGCGGACGGCAGGCGGGTGAGTTTTATGCAGTAGCTACCCCCATCATTACAGGCTTCTCACCCAAACGCATCCGGTCGGGGGGCGAGGTAGTGATTACTGGCAAATACCTGCTCGATGCTGTTGTGTGCATTAACGGTCTGCCTACAGACCCTCTGCAAACCCGCGTGCAGGAAACCGAGATTCGGGCGTTAGTGCCGCCTACGGCCACTACGGGTAAACTATCAGTAACAGTATTTAATAAAATTACGGCCACCACCCCTGATAGCCTCTATATTGCCTTTGCACCAGCCATTACCCGGTTAAACGTTACCGAAGGCATCAAGGGTGACCGGGTGCTTATATCAGGCCGTAGTTTGCGCGATATTACCAGCGTAACGTTTGGGAATACAGCCACTACGTTTCAGGTAGTGAGCGATACACTTATAACCGCCCTGGTGCCGGAGCGACCCCAATCAGGGGAGGTCAATGTAACGGTGAATGGTCTGGGAGGGAGTGCCTTTTATTTTGTGCCGTTTCTTGTAGTTCTACCCCCCGCCAATATTGCCTTCGACCCCCTGCGTCGGGCACGGGGGAAAGACGTAACCATTAACGGACAAAACCTACACCGAATTCGGGAAGTGCGGGTGAACGGGAAACTGGCCACCATTATCTCGCGAATTGAAGGCTCAGAAGTGCGCATCAATGTACCCGCCGATGCTACCACCGGAGCCATCACCCTGAGCAATGCCGCAGGGTCTGCCACCAGTACGCGCAATTTGGCCGTTATTCAACGGCCCGTTATTGCTGATTTTACCCGAAAAGCCGCCGTAGGAAGCCGGGTAGTGATTAAAGGCGACTTTTTGCAGGATGCCCGGATTGTGTTCAGCAACAGTGCCGGGCCTGCCATTAACGATGGCCGCAATGACGACACCGAAGTATGGGTGAGGGTACCGGCCGATGCCCAGAACGGGGCAATTCTGGTCTTGAACGAAACTAACGAGCCAACCTATACCGATGTGTTTACCGTGCAGAAATCGCCCACGCAGGTTGACTTCACCCCGCGCACAGCTAAACTTGGGGGCGAGATTACCATTACGGGGCAGAACCTTGCCGACGTAACCGAAGTGCGCTTTGGTACAGGGGCATCGGCGCCAGCGGCTGTCCGGCGCGAAACCAGTGCCACCGGTATAGTTACCCTGAAAGTGACTGTACCGGCAACGGCTATCGACGGGCTTATCTGTCTGGTTAGCCCTACCGGTACCGTTTGCCCCGACATTTTCTTCAACGTATTACAGCCCGTATCTGGTCTGGATTTTACCCCCAAAACGGGCAAGATAGGCATTGACATCAATTTTGCCGGACTGAACCTGAGTACAGTCACCGAAGTGAAATTTAGTGGCGGTAAATCAACGGCGGCTGCGTTCCATATGTCGGGCCAGTTTTTGGTAGCTACTGTTCCTGCCGATGCGGTGACCGGCCCCATCTGCCTCAAAAACGACGCGGGTACAGTCTGCACCACCGTCGATTATGTAGTGACTAAATAAGTGGTGCTACTTGATATTCTTGCGCCGGTTGCGTTGAAAATCCTCGAACATCATGTTGCCCAGGCCCTGCAAGCCGCTATAATACGCCCGGCCATTATTCACTTTGGTGAATTCCTGCACAAACTGCTTCAGATACGGGTCGGAGGCAATCATAAATGTGGTAATGGGTATTTCGAGTCGGCGGGCCTGCGCGGCCAGGGTCAGGGTCTTGCTCACCACTTTCCGGTCGAGACCAAAGGAGTTTTTGTAATACCGAATCCCTTCTTTCAGGCAGGTGGGTTTGCCATCCGTCACCATAAAAATCTGTTTATTCTTGTTCTTGCGCCGACGCAGTAGGTCCATAGCTAGTTCCAGACCGGCAACGGTGTTGGTATGATAGGGGCCAACCTCCAGATAGGGCAATTCTTTGGCCTGAATCTGCCAGGCGTCATTGCCAAACACCACAATATCGAGGGTGTCTTTGGGGTATTTTTGCTTGATAAGTTCAACCAGGGCCAGCGCTACTTTCTTAGCGGGCGTAATTCGGTCTTCGCCGTACAAAATCATCGAGTGGCTAATATCGATCATCAGCACGGTAGAGGTTTGGGTTTTCTGCTCCTTGTCAGTCACCTCCAGGTCACGCTCCATAAGGGTAAACTCCTCGACCCCACTGTTAATCTGGGCGTTTTTAATCGACTCTGTCATCGAAATCTGTTCGAGGGTATCGCCAAACTGATAGGTACGGAGGTCGCTGCTCAGTTCGTCGCCGGTGCCCGTGTAGGGTGTACTGTGATTACCCCCCGATTTTGAGCGTTTCAGTTTCCCGAATATCTCCTCAAGGGCCGAGCGTCGGATGGTCTGCTCCGTTTTTGGGGTAATCTGAATCCGGCCCTCCTGATTTTCTTCGGTGAGGTAGCCCTTTGCTTTGAGGTCGTCGAAGAAATTGCCCATGCCATACTTATCGTCGGTCAGGCCATACTGCCGGTCAAGTTGGCTCATCCAGGCCATTGCCTGCTCCACATCGCCCGAAGTCATCAGCAGCAACTGCTGAAAAATATTGAGCAACTGATCAAATTTATTGCCCTCCTTCTGCTCAGGCGGCACGTATTGCGAAAAATTAAATCCTTTCATACCGTATATCCCTGTTGTAGGGGCGACCCCAGGTGGTCGCCCATTAGTACCCCGTATATTCGCCTGTTACCAGATGCATACCCACCAATTGAACAGCTCGTTTCGCCGATTTGTTCGGTCATCGAATCTACGCTTTTTGCGGGGCTTATGCAAGCAGCATCCGCGTTGTTACGGACAGTTGCCCTACGTGCCTCATGGTATGTTCTGCTGCGTGGAAAAGCAGGCCAATCACGGTAGCCGGTAATTTAGCCCGGCCTACGGGTCTGAAACTAGTAAGTGTCTGACTATTCGTGTGCTGTAGTTGCTCGATGGCTTGTGCTACCTGCTGGTTAAACTGCTGAACTAACTCTACAACTGAATGCGTAGGTTGCCCTTCCTGTTGTAGGCTTAGTAACTGGGCATCTGTAAGTGCTTCGTAACGGGCATAGGTGCAGAGCCGGTCAAGTACACCCGTAAGATGCTGGAGGTGAAAGCCAATAGAGGCTACCCCGGCGGGGCGTTGCCAGAGAAGTTCAGCGGGCAGGTTGGCAGTTAGGTCATTCACCTCATCGCGGGCTTGTAGCAAAGCGTGTGCTACCGGTTGGAGCAGGGGCGGCACATTGGGCAGTGGCCCGCGCAGCCAAACTTCGGGGAGATTAGTCATAATTCAGCAACGCAGCAAAATGGGGTAGCCGTTCACTAAATTTCTGCTTATTCTGTTTACCTTTCTGCCGAAATTTTGCCTGATATTCAAACTCCTAAACCAACTCCTCTCGTATGGCAACCCACACAGTATTGACCCAATTGATTAACGCAGGCGAAGAAGTCGTTGCCGACCTTGATGAAGACCTGCGGAAGCAAAATAAAACGGCGTTCTACGTATCAGACGTAACTGATGAGAGTGGCCAGTATCAGTATGTCGATTTGGTGCAGGAGGGTGGGGGTGTGCTGGGCATTGCCCTGTTGGGCTATACCTACGTGCTGGAGCGAATGGGGATTCGGTTTTTGCACCTGGCCGGTACCAGTGCCGGAGCCATCAACACCATGATGCTGTCGGCCATCCAGTCTGAATCGGTGGCCGACATTAAATCGCCAGTGGTATTGCAGTACCTAAGTGCCAAAAAATTATTCGATTTTGTGGATGGGCACCCCATCACGCGCTGGCTCATTCGGAATATTGTGGGGTATAAAGATTATATCGCCAAAATCATCAATTCAGTGGTCTATACCCTCATGGCTAGTTTATCGCTGCTGGTGGTGAGCAGTATGCTGCTGTGGCAAAGCCCGTCCAGCACTCTGTCGCTGTCTTTCTGGGTAGTGGTGGCGGTGGTAGTCGGGATGATTATCTACGGCAAAAACCGGGTGAGTAATGGCATCCTCAGTAAATTTATGCAGAGTAACGATTTCGCCAAACTGCTGGCCGGTTCGCTGGGGCTAATTGTGTTGTGCTGGGGGTTGCAACTAGACTGGGCCAAACCCTATCAGCGCACCATTGAGGTAGTGCCCATTATTGCCTTGCTGGTACTGACCATTAACCGCAGTATGAGCAGTAAATACCTGCCTTTTCTGCAAAATGCCGTAGCTGGGGTATTGACCATTGTGTTACTACTGTGGGCCATCAACCGGTCTGACACGGCCTCGGCATGGCTGTATCACGGCATGACAACCACCATTGGGATTGAGCCGCCAAGTCGGCTAACACCTTATGCGTTTATATCGGCAGCGGGCGTGTCGCTGTTTCTGTTTTTTGTACTCTTTATTGGGAGCGTGCTTAGTTTTCTGCTGGCGCGGTTTAATGGGAGTCAGTTTGGGATAAACCCTGGCGAGAATTTTCGGGAGTGGATCACCGATTTGCTGAAAGATGGCTCAATAGAGCGAACCGAAATCATAACGAATAACGGCGCACTAGTAACGATTCATAACGGGCCTAATGAGATAGAATCTATGCGCGACTTTGAGCGCGTAATGGCCAACCGTCCCACATTAAGATACCGGGGCAGTGACCCGACTGTTACTCTCCACGACCTGATGACCTACGACCCGGCCAAGCCGCCCGTTACCTTTATTACGGCTGAGATTGCTACCGAGAACAAGATAGAACTACCCCGTATGTGGCGGCTGTTCTGGCCCTCGGAACACAGCGTTTGCCCCGCCGATTTTGTCAGAGCCTCCATGTCGATCCCCGTATTTTTTGAAGCCTTCCGGGTGAAGAACATTCCCAAGCGGCAGGCTCTCTGGCGCGAGTTGCTCGGCTTTGACCGGGGCTTGCCCGATGATGCCGTATTTATGGATGGTGGGATTTTATCGAACTTCCCGATCAATTTGTTCTATCGCCCGGATATTAAAACGGCCCGGCTACCAACCTTCGGTATCCGGCTCGACGACCGCAAAGCCACTACCCTTTCGGCTTTCGATTCGCTGGGAAGCCTGGTTATGAGTATGTTCAATACCTCGCGGTATTATTACGACAAGGATTTCCTGATTAATCACCCGCAGTATGCCAAGTGCATTGGCGTGATTGACGTACGCGAGTTTGACTGGCTGAACTTTAATCTGAGTAATGAGGATAAACTAAAACTCTTCCGCAAAGGGGCTGATACGGCGGCTCAGTTTCTACGCGAATTTAATTGGGAAGATTATAAAGCGAAGCGGGAAGCGTATCGAACAGGGACTACTCCGCCACCTACCCCGGCCCCGCCCACAACAGGCCCTATAGACCTCACCGAAGCCCGGCGCATCTGGCCAAAGGAGGGAGTGGTGAAGGAATGAGGTAGCCCGTCGAACCGCCAGGATATCTATAGCCCTGCAAACACCTGCGTTGCGTTTACTAGATCCTGCTTGTGCGCTTCTATGGCATCAAGGGTGTTGGGTGAGCCTTTTTCGAGGCACTGCTCCAGCACAATATGGGGGTGTACATTCATGGCTTTTAACTCGCGTACCAGCCGCAAATAATCAATATCGCCGGTGCCGGTAAACACCTCCGACCAGACACCGTTCTGTGATTGCCGGACGTGGAGTTCGCTAATTCGCTTGCCGTAGAGTTTTACCACATCGAACAGGGCTACCTGCGAGTTGCCCGATCCGCGATAGATCCAATGCACGTCGAGGCAGAATGACACATTTTTGGGGTCGGTGGCCAGCAGCATGTGGTGGAACTCGCGGGCACCATTCCGCATCTCAATGTCGTGGGTGTGATACGCCAGGGTCATGCCCCGTTTGCGGAGTTCAGCACCGAGTTCATCCAAAGCCCGCGCTTGCGTCATCAATTCAGCATCGGTCTTGTTTTCTGGCCCTCCCCACTTAATAGGGCTGGGATTAGTTACGACAAACCTGGCACCCAGAGGTTTGGCGGCATCGGCAATGGCCAATACGGAGGCAATGGATTTGGTTACCTCGTCGGCTTTGTGCAGGGTGCTGTTTACGTACAATGACCGCATTTCCCGGTTGTACTTCTTAAGATATGGCCCCAATTTGGTAACCTCAGCAGCTGTATTGAACGATGGCTCAAACCCTGGAATCCCCGTTTTGGCAAAGTCGGCCATCGACGCGTCCAGGTCGGCGCCCCACTCTTTACCCGCCCGGCCATAAAAAGTGTACCAGGTGTATTGGTTGCAGGAAATAGGCGGAGCATTGGCCAATAAGGGTTGGGCGAGGGCATCAGTCAGGGTAACAGCACCGGCTAAGGCTGCTAAAGAACCCAGGAAATGTCGGCGATTAGACATTGGGAATGAACAAGGTATAATGGACAATGAACAAAGGGCGGAGAAACTACTCATTACCCATTATTGAACAATGAGGGATCTTACTGATGCTTCGTCACGCCTACCTGCTCGCAGAATTCCAGCACAGGGCAGGTAGAGCAGTGGGGGAGGGGGCCGGTGCAGATGTGTTTACCGAACGGCATCAGCAGCCGGTTGATGTCGATCCACTGCTCGTGGGGTACGGCCTGTTCCAGCACTTTGAGAGTTTGTTCGGGCTGGCTTGTCTTGACAAACCCCCATCGATTCACGACCCGATGCACGTGAATATCGACACTGATAGCGGCCTGACCCGTGGCTACGCCCAACGCTAGATTGGCACATTTAGGGCCAACCCCCTTTAGGGAGATAAGCGTATCGAAATTGGCGGGCAGGTGACCGTCGAACTCATCCACAATCCGTTGAGCAATGCCGCGTAGGGTGTACGCTTTTTGTTCAGGGTAGCTACTACCCTCCAAAAGGCTGGTCAGTGTAGGAATATCGATTGCCAGGAGTTGCTGTGGGGTACGGGCTTGGGCAAACAGCGCCAATGAAACCGGCAGGGTAGTTTCGTCGAGGGTGCGAATAGAAATAATGCACGAGATAAGCTGCTCGAACAGGCTGGTGTATCCCCGCTCGTACAGGTCGAACATAGCCGCTTTAGGATAAGGCCGGATGGCCTCCTCAATGCGGGCTAGCACTTGGGTAAGGTTGAACGTTGATTTCACACAGAAGTAACTACCAATTCGACCCGGCGGTTTTCGGGATGGGCCTTGCCCTGCCCGGTTTTTATCGGGCGCGACTGCCCGTAGCCAATGGCATCGACTCGGTTGGGGTCAATTCCTTTAGTGGCCAGATATTGCCGGACGGCCTTTACCCGGTTGCGCGACAGGTCGAGGTTGGCATCAAAATCACCGATGACATCGGTATGGCCTTCAAGCCTGATTTTCATGGTGCGGTTCTCGCGCATAACCTGTACCAGTCGGTCAAGTTCGGGGTACGATTCGGGCTTGAGGTCGTACTTCGACTGGTCGAAATAGATATTTTTCAGAGTAATTTTTGTACCGGCTTCAATGGGAGTCAGGTCAAAATTTCGGCTTAAATCGGCGCGTTGGGTAGTCAATGTATCGTGGCGACTTAAATAGCCTCTGGCCGAGACTGTCATGATATAGACTCTGAGTGGTTGTGCTGCAAACTGATATTGCCCAGTTTGTTCACTGCTGGTTGCTGATGTAACCTTATCCGAAGTGGGCATACTGCCATCCTGTTCGGCACTCGCTAACAACTGATAGACGAGTAGGCTACCGAGTGGTTTAGTTGTTTTAGCATCGCGCACAATGCCTTTAATCGTTAGGCCCGTTGCTGCGGGTGAAACTACAGTTGTTGGAGTGGGCCGAACAGCGGGTGGGTCTGGGGTAGGTACCGGTCTGGGAGCGGCAGGCACGGTTTGGCTTATATCGGGCCGTTGGGGTGCCGCGGTGGCAGGCCGTTTGAGCGGGGTCTGCTGGCGGGGTTTAGGATTGATGACATGTACCCCCCAAAAGTTAAAGCAAACACTAGTAGGGCGGTTACGGTCGCTGCACTCAAATAGATCGAAGACCTCAATACCGGGATCGAGCCGCTCAAAATACACTACAAAATCAACCACGTCGCCCGATTGCACCTCCCGGCGTTGCGTAGTTGAGATATTCTCAGCCCGGACAAATTTAAACGATTGCGCTCCCTGGTTGGCATATAACTGTGCTCCAGGCTCAAAATTAATGGTGTTCGTACGGATAATCCGCCCCAAATCGCCCGGTAAGGGTAAGCGTTGCAACGGACGGGACTCCCGCTGCTCCCCTGCTTTCGCAAAGGTCATGTAAATGATGGTGTACCGCTCCGTTAGCTCAACCCGGCTAATAGTTACCTCCCGGTCGTTGGCATCTTCTACACGCGGATTGCGGGTCGTGAATTGTACGGCCTGTGCCTGTATCCAGACAGGTAGTACCAGCAAATAGAGGAGTATAGGCAGTTGGCGGTTCATGGGCCATTCGGTTGTGTTTACTAAACGTTAGATGGTATCTAGTGGTTTACGTTTAATAAGTCAATTTATTCCGCTGGCATCGGCTTTACCACCGGTAAACGAATTGAACAGTAACTTCGGGAGTCGAATACCAACCTGGAGTGCCTGTTTGTGGGAGAAGTAAACGCACCATGTATCTTTTGCCGGATTTTCTGTAATTTCCAGCCTAATTCGTCAATCAATGCAGTCAGTAGCACCAAAGGCTCCGTCATCTTCCCAACTGTTTGGCCACCCAACCGGCCTGTTTATCCTGTTCTTCACTGAGATGTGGGAGCGGTTCAGCTACTACGGGATGCGGGCCATTCTGCTGCTGTATCTGCTCGATAACGTGCGGGGCGGTATGGGTATGTCGGCACTGGAGGCTGCGGCTGTCTATGGCATTTATACCTCGTCAGTCTATCTGCTTTCGCTACCCGGTGGTTGGTTAGCCGATAACCTGTGGGGGCAACGCCGAACCATTCTTTACGGGGGCATTATTATTATGCTGGGGCATATTATTCTGGCCTTCTCCACCAGTACCGGTATATTCTATGCGGGCTTGGCAACGGTGGCTATGGGTACGGGAATGCTTAAACCCAACATCAGTTCTATTGTGGGCGAACTATACCCCGAAGGCGGTGCCCGGCGCGATGCGGCTTTTTCCATCTTCTACATCGGCATCAATTTAGGGTCGTTAATCGGCATGACCATCGTTGGGTATTTGGGGCAACGTGTGGGCTGGCACATCGGTTTTGGTGCGGCTGCCGTTGGCATGGCACTGGGCATACTTGTGTTTCAGGTATATGGTCAGCGGTACTTAGGCAGCTATGGCAATACGCCTGAAAAAGCCGAAGTTAACCCGACATCAACGATGGGTAATTGGTCAGGGCTGGCGTTTCTGGGTGGCCTGGCCCTCATGCTGGTTATCCTGAACTATACCGGGCTTATTAACCTGACTTCGGCGCAGGGGCTGGCGCAGGCAATGGGGTCAATTATCGCGCTGGTTGCCCTGAGCTATTTTGCTTATATCCTGCTGGCAGGTGGATTAACCACCATCGAAAAAAAGCGGATTATGGTGTTGTTCACATTCTTTCTGGCAGCGTCTCTATTCTGGGCGGGCTATGAACAGCAAGGCTCGTCGTTACAGATATTTGCCGACCGCTATACCGACCTGAACCTGTTTGGCTGGCTGATGCCGTCGAGTTGGATTCAGAACTTAAGCCCGGCATTTATCCTGATTTTTTCGCCGATAACGGGCATACTCTGGCTCTGGCTGGCGAGGAAGAACATCAGTTTTCCAACCCCGGCCAAATTTGCTACGGGCCTGCTGCTGTTGGGTTTCGGGTATTTAGCCATGGTATTTGCCTCACGGTTGGCTCTGACAGGCGTAAAAGTAACGCCCCTGTTTCTAGTCTTTACCTATCTGTTTCATACCCTGGGTGAGTTGTGCCTGAGTCCGGTTGGCTTGAGTGCATTCGCTAAGCTGTCGCCCAAACGCTATGTAAGTCAACTTATGGGCGTTTGGTTTGTGGCTACGGCCTTAGGCAACCTCATTGCAGGCCTGTTTGCGGGTGGGTTCGATGCGAAAAACGTGCAGCAAATGCCGCAGTTGTTCCTGAGTGTGGTCTATTTCGCGCTGGGTTTTGGCCTGTTGATGCTACTCTTTGCCCGCCCGCTGAAACGCTGGATGGGGGGCATCAGTTAACCACCGGCCTTTCTTGCTTTATACCCTTTGCCCCTCAGCCAGGTCATCACTTTATCGCGGTGGTCGCCCTGAATCAGAATCTCCCTGTTTTTGGCCGCCCCGCCTGTTCCACAAGCAGTTTTTAATTGTTTGGCTAAATCGGTCAGGTCAGTGTCGGTGCCAATAAACTCGCGGATAGCCGTAACCACTTTATTGCCACCCGATTTAACGAGCCAGATACGCAGGTTTTGCTGCGCTGGTGGTAGCGTCTCTGCTTGCGGTTCGGCTGCTGTCTGGAACTGAAAGGTGGGGTCGGTTGAATAAATAACCCCCATAGGTCGATTCTTCTTGCTCATAGTTTTACCTCCCCTAAGCGGGTGACCAGGTATCATAAAATTACTAACAAACTTCCGGGTAATACCCTTACCCGCACCTCGCCCGAGTCCAGGATAATCGGTTCGCCGTCGGCGTGGATTTCGAGGGGTTGCGGAGCCTGCACCACCACCGAGCGTACGGCCTGACTTTGCCAGTAGCGCGATTGTTGAATGGTTCGGGTAAAGAGTTGGTAGCTTAACGTTAACCCCGCCTGCCCCGGAAAAGGCAACAACTGGCAAACGTCGAGTTGGCCATCGGCAATGTTGGCAACGGGGGCAATCCAGGCATTGTTTCCAAACTGAGCAGCATTGGCAAATGTCAGCGTAAAGAGCCTGCGTGTCTGCCCAAACAACTGATACGTAGCGGGCTGATACTGTTGATAGGCCCGCCAGGCCGTTTGTACGTAGGTGAGCAACCCCCTGGTTTTTTGTCTGGCAAACTCGTGGGCAACGTGGGCCTCAAACCCCATCCCAGCCGTACAAAAAAACGGAATATTGTTAATCTCAGCACTGTCGATCAGAACGGGTTTTCCCATTAATGCCCGCTGAATAGCCGGTTTAGCCCGAAGCGGCAGGCCCAGATGCCGGGCCAGCCCATTGCCCGATCCCAATGGTACAATCCCTAAAGAGGTAGAGCTGTGGCGCAGGGCACGGGCAACTTCATTAATGGTGCCATCGCCCCCAATAGCAATAACCCGCCGGATTCCCTGGCTAACAGCCGCTGCTGCCAGTTCAGTGGCTTGGCCAGCATACTGCGTCATCACCACCTCTGGTAGAAACCCCTGCGCCTGTGCTGTCTGTTGCAGATAAGTACTCAACTCTTCTTTATACGCCCGCGTCTGGGTTCCCGACATGGGGTTGATAATGGCCAGTAAGTCTGGAGATGTGTTCAATTACGAAAAGAAGATAAACAGAAAGAGGATAAACAATACGATAAAGATATAGTACCAGCCATCGGAGAAGACGTAGGGTTTGTACTCCCGGTAAAATTCGCGCAACCACTTCATAAGAGATCAACTACTATTGGCTATTTGATACCGAAGAATGAGTAGCTTAGGGCAAATTTCGTGATAAAATGAAGAAAATCTATTTGTTATTTCTGCTGGGACTGCTGACCACCCCCGCTGCTGCCCAACCTGCCGCCGACCGCCGGGCTATTCTCCAGATTCTAAACCGCCAGACTACCGACTGGAATGCGGGCCGTGTTGATCGGTTCATGAAAGGCTACTGGGAGTCAGACTCACTAACGTTTGTGGGGAAGGCGGGTATCACCTACGGCTACGCAGCCACCCTGGCCAACTACAAAAAACGCTACCCCGACCGCCCTTCGATGGGCACCCTAAAATTCAATATTCTGCAAATGGACTTTCCGGCCCGGAATGTGGCGTATGTTATAGGTGCCTGGCACCTTACCCGCCCCCAGGTGGGCGATGCCGGGGGACATTTCACCCTACTCTGGCGCAAAATCAAAAACCGCTGGGTCATTGTGAGCGACCACAGCTCGTAGGGGCAACCCCACCACACAAAAGGGCAACCACTTGGGGTTGCCCCTACAGGCGTTCCCGTAAATCGGTGGCGGGTTTTTCGTAGAATTTATACATTAGGGTTGACAGTACAAGCACCAACACCCAGAATACCCCTACTTTAAGCCAGCCAACCTGGAGCGAAGTGGTGGGGATACGCTCTATGAACGTAATCATGATGGGGCTGAGGTTGAGCAGGTACATCGAGTAGGAGATGAGGCTGATGTGGGTAATGGCTTTGGTTAGCCAATGTCCTGCGGCTGTTGCCGGGCCGTTACGCCAGTTATCCATAAACGGGAGCAGGGCCGTCATGGCCAGACCAGCTACCGGAAAGTAGAGAGAACGTTTATAGAATACATAATACGGGTAAATGCCTGCGCTAACATAGTATTTCAGAATCCAGATAGAGGCCGTTATGGCGGTGGCTACAATAAAAATGAGGCCCAGAATCAAGAGTCGCCGTTGCCATTTTTTGTCTAGCCAGAAGTGGGTGAAATAGTGCTTGATATAAGCCGCCAATACGCCGTAGGCAATGGCATCAAGGCGGTATAGTACAATGCCGCGTGTACCTAACTCACCCACAGAGATGGGTATAACCCAGGCCCGCACCAGCCTAAGCAGATTGGTGCCGATAATAATCAGCAGAATGGTGAGCAGAATAATTCGCTGCCTGGGCCAGCGGTTGGGCGACAACTTTGTTAATCCCCAAAGGGTGATAGGCAGAATCAGGTACGACCACTCTTCAATGGCCAGACTCCAGGTTTCGTCGAAGAAAGTAGGAATGTAGTGCGCGAAGTTCTGAAGAAAAACAAAATAGGTGGCCAGTACCGAAACCGATGGCAGGGGGCTGCTTACCCCGTTGCGCCAGGCGCGGAAGAGAGCAATGGCAATTAGGCCCAGTAACACCAGATAGTAGGCCGGCAGGGTTCGAAACCACCGCCGTACCCAAAAATGACGCACTACTGCTCCGTCGAACTGCGGTGCCTTCTCATAGATTCTGATTAGAATGCCACCGATGAGAAAGCCACTGAGAACAAAAAAAAGCTCGACACCGTCGGGCAGAATGTAGTTGATAACACTACTGTGCAGGTAGGCACCCAGCGCAATATTGGCGTGAGCATTCACCACAATTAGAATGGCAGCAGCCCGCATCACGTCTAATCCGAACACCCGACCCGCAGCCTGTGCATCGAGCGAAACTAATTTTTTCAGCATACTGACTGCGAAAGTAAGGGATAATGCAGATAGAGTAAACTACACCCTTAGCTTTGTTCATTATTTACTATCTATCACGTTTATCCGATTCCTGATTATGCCCTTTGGTCTTCATGCCGTTCATACCTACAATTTCCGGTTTTCGCAGGCCGATGTCGTTGAGTTCGCCCGGATTACCGGTGATAATAATCCCCTACACCTCGACGCTGATTTTGCCGCGCAAACGCCTTTTAAACGCCCTATCATCCACGGAATGCTGGGAGCCACTGTATTTACGAAGGTGCTGGGTACAGAGTTTCCAGGCTACGGTTCGGTGTATCTGGGGCAGACGCTGGAGTTTTTGCGGCCCATGTTTGTCGAAACTGATTACGAAGCCACATTTACTGTGCAGTCTGTTGACCCGGTCAAGCATGTGGCCCAGATTCTGGGTGAGCTTCGGGATAAGCAGACCAATAAGGTGTGTACCCGTGGGGTAGCTACGCTGATGCACCACAGCAAAATCTGACCTATTTTTATCCACAAAAAAACCCGCTAGCCTGGCTAAGCGGGTTTTTTGTGGATAGAAACAGTTACAAATTAGATGTTTGTGGCTGCGTTCTTCTGATCCTGAACTTCCGAGCGGATAGCCTGGGCCAGCGTTTTGAGATCTTGCATGCCTTTCCGAACACGGGTTCCGGCGGCCTGATTCTTTTTGTCATAGAATTTCTCAAAATCGCCCTCAAGCGACATAACCAAATTCTTTACTTCGCTAAAGCGTGACATAGCAAATGAATGGGTTTAAAGGTGAAAAATGCCCAAAAAACGCTAAAAACGCGCTTTTCGGCGAAATATAATCATTCTGCAATTCATCGCAATAGCCAGTGTAAAAAAAACTAGGAAAAGTACCATCCTTTCTGTTTTTCTTATTCAGCGGCTGCTTCAGCGGGCGTAGCGGCTAATTCAGCCACTAATCCCTTATTTTCGGCAGTTTGGTAGTACCGCTGCGCTAATTTCTCAGCAACCTCGCTAAATACCCGCAGGGTGTAGTCCACATCGGCTAGCGAGTGGGCTGCGGTAGGAATTACCCGCAGCATAATCACCCCTTTAGGCACCACCGGATACACCACAATAGAGCAGAAAATGCCATAGTTTTCGCGCAGGTCGCGCACCATAGCGGTGGCTTCTGGAATTCCCCCTTCGCTATGGAGCAATACGGGGGTTACGGGCGAGGTGGTATCGCCAATGTTAAACCCACGCTCGCGCAGGCCATTCTGGAGCGCGTGTACGTTTTCCCAAAGCTTTTCGCGGAGTTCGGGGTGTTTCTTGATAAGTTCGAGCCGTTTCATGGCACCCACCACAAAGGGCATAGGCAGTGCCTTGGCGTAGGTCTGCGACCGCATGTTATACTTGAGGTACATAATTACGTCATGGTCAGCGGCAATGAACGCCCCAATAGCCGCCATCGACTTGGCAAAGGTCGAAAAGTAGAGGTCGATGCCCTCCTGGCAGCCCAGCATTTCGCCCACGCCCGCGCCTGTTGCTCCCATTGTACCAAAGCCGTGAGCATCATCGACCAGTAGCCGGAAATTATAGTTGGCTTTCATGGCGACAATAGCATCCAGGCTACCTACTTTCCCCGACATGCCGAATACACCTTCGGTAATGACCAGAATTCCCCCCCCTTTTTCGGCGGCTTTTTTGGTAGCCCGCTGGAGGTTTTTCTCCAGGCTAGCCATATCATTGTGGTTGAACTTATAGTATTCACCCATTTTGGCTTTGTGCAGCCGGATACCGTCGATGAGGCAGGCATGGCACTCGGCATCATACACAATCACATCGCGGTGATCAACAATAGCTTCAATGGCCGACATAACCCCCTGATAGCCGTAGTTTAGCAGAAACGAGTCTTCTTTGCTCACAAACTGGGCAAGGTCTTGCTCTAACTGCTCATGCAGGTTACTGTTGCCCGACATCATGCGGGCACCCATTGGGTAGGCAAGACCCCATTGTGCCGATCCTTCGGCATCAGCCTGCCGCACCTCCGGGTGGTTAGCCAGCCCTAAGTAATTGTTCAGGCTCCAGTTCAGCATATCTTTGCCGTTGAAGCGCATGTGTGGCCCTAACTCGCCTTCGAGCTTGGGAAAAGCAAAATAATGATGGCCCTGCGTTTCTTTAGCATGTGCCCCAATGGGGCCGAGGTCAGTACGCAATTTCTCAAATAAATCCACTTTCTACGCTAGTTAATAGGCTTACTGCCTAGTTTTTAAACCGATAAGTGCAAAATTAACGGAATTGTTAGGTAAGCCCAAACCAAGACACTAATTTTTAGTCAGTAGGCAAACCTTTAGCCCGGCGTTTGTCGTTTTTAGCTTATGGTTTTATGGTTGGTCAACCAGCCTGTCTGTAGGCAAACCTAACCACAAACTACCAACTCGTAACCACAAACCCAATGCAGGATATTGAACCCTACTTTGGCTGGGAGCGGTACTATTCGGCTGCCGACGATCCACAGTCGCCGTTTCATGGCCGGGAGTATAACCTGAACCAGTACGAAAACGATATTTACGGCTACTACATTCACCCGCTTTGGGATGAAATTGGCTCTGAAACGCTATATTGCAAAATTCTCTTTGCCGATTATGAACGGCAGGCGGTCATTATCGAACTATTTGGTGAGTGGAATGATACCCTGCATAACGACATTATGTACCTCAAACGCGAGGTAGTGGATG
>JBBQUC010000012.1:0-19879 GCA_038212815.1 Cytophagales bacterium | reverse complement strand
TCAGTGCCGTAAAAATTGATCCCACCAACACCAATACTGTGTATGTAGGAGCCATGGGTGGCCTGTGGGGGGCTAGTGCCGACCGGGGGGTGTATAAAACCACCGACGGTGGCAAAACCTGGGCAAAAATTCTGTTTGTCGATGAGAATACGGGCTGCTCCGACCTGGCGATGGACCCTAAAAACCCGAACATTCTGTATGCGGCTTTCTGGGAGTTTCGGCGCACAGGTTGGTCGTTCAACTCCGGGGGAGACAAGAGTGCGCTGTATAAATCGACGGATGGCGGCCAAACCTGGGCCAAAATCCACAATGGGTTTCCGGGGGGTAAGCTAGGCCGGATTGCCGTAACGATGGCCCCCTCGAAACCCGAACGGCTCTACGCTGTTATCGAGTCAGACAAAGCCGAAACTAAAGGGCTGTACCGCTCCGAAGATGCCGGGGCAACCTGGAACCGCACCAACGGCGACTTTGAACTCTCGGTGCGGCCTTTCTACTTCTCGCGCCTGGTGGTTGACCCCCGCAATCCCGACATCGTTCTGAAAGCGGGCCTGAGTGGGTCTATCAGTCGCGACGGAGGTAAAACCTTTTCGAGCCTGGGGGGCGGCATGCACTCCGATGTACACGATTATATCTTCGATAAAGACAACTCAAACGTCATTTTTGCCGCTACCGATGGGGGCGTGTATCGCTCCTACGACGGGGGGAATGTATTCGAGATGGTGAAAGGGCTACCCGTATCCCAGTTTTATCAGGTAGCTACCGACCACCGCAAACCTTACCGGATTTACGGCGGGTTGCAGGATAATGGCTCTTGGTATGGCCCCTCTGAAAGCCCCGGTGGGATTGAAAACCGCGACTGGTTCAGCGTGGGTGCGGGCGATGGTTTTCGCACCTGGCCGCACCCTACCAACCCCAACATCGTGTATTCGGAGATGCAGGGGGCAGAAGCCATTTGGCGATACGATACGGAGCGTCGGCAAACCAAAATTATTAAGCCCTTCGCCAGTGCCAGCGACCCCAAACTACGCTTCAACTGGAACACCGCCCTGGCCACCAGCCCCAGTAAGCCCGACCGGCTCTACGTGGGCAGTCAGTTTTTGCACCGCTCCAACGACATGGGTGAGACCTGGACTAAAATCTCGCCCGACCTCACGACTAACGACAAAGCCAAGCAGAATCAGGAAGCCTCCGGTGGCCTGAGTGCCGACAACTCCGGGGCCGAAAACCACTGCACCATCTTCACCGTAACCGAGTCGCCCCTGGACGAGAACCTGATCTGGGCAGGCACCGACGATGGCAATGTACAGGTAACCACCAACGGCGGCACTACCTGGACCAATGTAGTCGCCAATGTGCCAGGCTTGCCTAAAAACGCCTGGGTGCATCACATAGAGCCGAGTCATTTCGATAAAAACACCAGTTATGTGGCGTTTGAAAACCATTCCGTTGGTGATATGGGCGTGTACGTCTATAAAACCACCGATCTCGGCAAAACCTGGACCTCGCTTGTTACGCCCGACATCAAGGGGTTTGCCCGCCATATCACCGAAGATTTGGTGAACCGGAACTTGTTGTTTTTAGGCACCGAAAGCGGCCTGTTTGTTACGGCAGACGGGGGGCAGAACTGGTCGCAGTTTAAAAACAACATGCCCCCGGTTCCGGTCCACTGGGTCACCATTCAGCCCGACGAGCATGATCTGGTGCTGGCCACGCATGGTCGGGGAGTTATTATTATCGACGATATTAGCCCCTTGCGGCAGGTGACCAAAGACCTGCTCACGAAAGATGTAGCGTTTCTGACGACCGACCCCACCGCCATGCGCGATGATGCCGGGTTTTCGGAAGGGGGCGATGCGAGTGAGTTTGTGGGCGAAAACCCCAGTCGCTCGGCCAAGATTATCTACTTCCTGAAAAACAGGCATACGTTCGGCAAAATGAGCCTGGAGGTGTTCGACGCATCGGGGAAAAAAGTGGGCGATTTATCCCCCTCGAAAAGTAAGGGGATTAACATTGTGGACTGGAACTACCGGCTGAAAATGCCTAAAGTAGCCCAGGGGAAAACGCTCACTTTTGGCGGCTTTGCCCAGCCCCGCCTGCCCGAAGGCACCTATACGGTAAAATTAACCAAAGGCAGTGCGGTATATGAAAGCCAGGTTGCTTTGAAAGCCGACCCGAATACCAACTACACGGCTGCCGACCACCTGGCGCAGTACGAAACCACCATGAAGTTATACAACATGTCGGAGCAGTTGGGGTATCTGGTCGATCAGTTGGATGCCATTCGGAAAACAGCTACCGAACAGTTAGCCAAAGATGCCAGCTACAAAAAAGTGGCTGACCCTCTGCTGAAAGACCTCGACGCGCTGAAAGAGACCCTGGTTATCACTAAAGGCGATAACTACGTAGGCACTGCCGAACCCCAACTGCGCGAAAAAATTTCGGGCCTGTACAGCGAAGTGGCTGGGTATTACGGTAAACCATCAGGAGCGCAGCTCGCCAACCTGACCGTACTGGACGACAAACTGAAAGCCGCGCAAACTCGCTTCGAAGCACTTAAAACCAGCCGGGTCAAAGCGTATGCCGACCGACTGGCAAAAGACAAGCTACCCGAAATTTCGCTCCGCTCGTTTGAGGAGTATAAGAAAGCCGACGGGTAATTCCCCATTAACTGGGTCGGTATACCGGTGCTTCAGAAAGCGGTTGCTCAGTCAGGGCAACCGCTTTTTTCGTAGTATTGCCTATTATTCCTAACCTTGTACAACCAGTTCCTACTGTATGCGCCAAATTTTACGGATTCTCTTCTTTGCTCTGTTGCTGCTTATTGGCATTCTGCTCGTCAATACGTTCAGACTTACGTCTCATCAACTCACTGGCATTGCTCCTGCCGCGCCCATTGCTGTACCTGATTCGGCCATTTATCGCCTGGCCGGCGTGATGCGTATTCCCACCGTGTCGTTCACCGATTATAGCCTGACGGATACGACTCAGTTTGATAAATTTTTAGTCTATATCCGGCACGCGTTTCCGTTGGTGCATAGTCGGCTAAGGCAGGAAAAATTCAACCAGTATGGCTTGGTATATACTTGGAAAGGCCAAAACCCTGCCCTGAAACCGGTGTTGCTTATGGCCCATTACGACGTAGTACCCGTTATTCAGGGCACGCAACGGATGTGGAAACGCCCGCCCTTTGCGGGGGTTATTGTGGGCGACTCCCTGTATGGGCGCGGCACCCTCGACGATAAAGCGAGTGTGATGGCTCTGCTGGAAACAACCGAGTTGCTATTGAAAAGCGGCTTTCAACCCACCCGCACGCTGATGCTCTCATTTGGACAAGACGAAGAAGCCAGCGGCTACCGGGGTGCGCAAAGCATTGTGAAGGCTTTGCAGCAGCGGCATATCGAACCAGAGTATATTCTTGACGAAGGTGGAGTTATTAAAACCGACGGGGTGGCTGGGTTGAAAAAATCCATTGCCCTGATTGGTATCAGCGAGAAAGGATTTATGAGCCTTGAACTCACGGCCATTGGCAAAGGGGGTCACTCGTCTATGCCGCCACCGCAAACCAGCATTGGCCTGGTGGCGGAGGCCGTTGCTAAACTGGAAAAACATCCGTTTCCTACCCGGCTCGATGGCGGCATGGATCACCTGCTCGATTACCTGGCCTCCGAGGTTCCGTTTGGGCAACGCCTGGTGTTTGCCAATCAGTGGTTGTTTGCACCCCTCATCAAGCAGACAATCGGGAAAACCAATTCGGGATTGGCCGCTCTACACACCACCATTGCGCCCACCATTTTCAAGGCCGGGGCTAAAGACAACGTACTGGCCATTGAAGCAGTAGCTACGGTCAATTTCCGAATTTTGCCCGGCGATTCGGTGGCGGGGGTAATTCAGCGGGTCAATGAAATCATCGACAACCCGGAGGTGAAAGTGACTGTACTGGGGCATGGCAATAATCCACCCCCTATCTCCGACCCCGAATCCTCGCAGTTTGGGTTACTTCACCGCACCATCCGCTCCGTATTCCCCGACGTGGTTGTGGCTCCGTATGTAGTTCTGGGTGCCACTGATGCCCGGTTTTTCGCACCCGTTTGCCAGCGTGTCTATCGCTTTACGCCCATGCCCCTCACCGATGCCGAGTCGCAGGGGATGCACGGCACCAACGAGCGGATTAGCGTACGTGTTTACCAGAACATGATCCGTTTTTATGTAACCCTTATCCGCAATAGTCAACAACCAATGAACTAATCATGTAACCCATGTCCATCAAGAATGTGCGGAGTCCATTTTTCAACCCTTGACTCCCGCGTTTTGGCTTGTTTGGGTGCCGAAAAATAAAGAATATACGCTCGTTGCCGTCCAGGTGTCAAGGCATGAAAAGCACTTTTTAACGGGGGGCTTGCCTCTAATTTATTCTGAAACTCCTCAGGAATAAGGAATTCTGTAGTCTTTTTCAAGTCAACGGTCAACCCCCGTTTTTCTACGGCAATGGCTTCATACATATAGGCTTTCAGGATAGGCTCCAGCTCCATTATTTCCTGAACACTACTGAACCGGATTTGGCGCGTTGCCTGTACATTCGCCGTCTGTTGAATTAAAATACCATTGGTATCACTTAACAAAGCCCCTTTGATAAACAAAAGCGCACAGTATTCTTTAAACACGTGGATTAAAACGATGTTCCTTTTCTGAAACGTGTAGCAGGGAACGCCCCATTTCACGTCTTCGGTCAGCAGACAATCAAGAACAAGTCGTCTCAACGTCTCTACTTCTTTTTGCCACTTCTCCGCTTTATTGAAATAAAAATCAGCTTTAGGATTCATCATGCTGTAAAGTGACGAACTGGTTAAATGTACGCGGTTTGAGTGATCAGGCAAGGCTCGAAACTACAGTGTCCAAAGCTTATCTGTTGCCTGATAGCCGCCCGTGCTGATACGTTTAAAAGATTTTTCAGGCGAAGCTTATAGCTGTGAATGAGCCCGACCCACTCCCCTACGCCAACAGCGGTTGCACAACCTTACCGTGTACGTCGGTCAGGCGATACCGGCGACCCTGGTGTTTGAAGGTGAGCTTTTCGTGGTCGATGCCCATCAGGTGCATGACCGTGGCCTGGAAATCGTGGATGTGTACGGGGTCTTTCACGATGTTGTAGCCAAACTCGTCGGTTTCGCCATAGACAAAGCTCTTTTTCACCCCCGCCCCGGCCATCCAGATGGTGTAGCAACGGGGGTGATGATCGCGGCCATAGTTGTCTTTGGTGAGTTTACCCTGCGAGTATGGTCCCCGACCAAACTCACCCCCCCAAATCACCAGGGTTTCGTCGAGCAGGCCGCGCTGTTTGAGGTCCATAATCAGGGCTGCCGATGCCTGATCAACGCTCTTGGTTTGTATCTTGATGTCGTTGGGCAGGTTGCCGTGCTGATCCCAGCCCTGGTGGTAGAGTTGAACAAACTTCACGTCTTTTTCAATCAGTTTGCGAGCCAATATACAATTGGCGGCAAAGGTGCCGGGCTTGCGGCTGTCGGGACCGTAGAGATCAAACACATAGTCGGGTTCGTGCTTGATGTCGAGGGTTTCCGGCACCGATGCCTGCATCCGGTAGGCCATTTCATACTGCGCCATGCGGTTGTCGATCTCCGGGTCCAGCACGTGCTTCATCTGGTCGGCATGAAGCTTGGTGAGGTAATCAAGCATGCGTCGGCGGCTGGCCCGGTCGATACCGGGTGGGTTGTTGAGGTAAAACACCGGGTCGGGGCCGGAGCGGAACACTACCCCCTGATGAATAGAGGGCACAAACCCATTGCTCCACAGTTTGGCATAGAGGGGCTGATCGCCCCCGCGCCCTTTCGAGAGCAGTACCACAAACGAGGGGAGATTCTGGTTATCGGAGCCGAGGCCGTAGCTCACCCACGAGCCAAATGACGGTCGCCCGGCCTGCTGACTACCCGTCTGAATGAATGTCACGGCGGGGTCGTGGTTGATGGCATCAGTGTTCATGGTGCGGATAAACGCCAGGTCGTCAACCACTTTGGCCGTGTAAGGCAACAGTTCACTGAGCCACATACGCCCGTGCCCATGCTGGGCAAATTTATAGGCCGAAGCAGCCAGCGGAAACGAGCTTTGCCCAGCGGTCATGCCCGTCAGCCGTTGCCCTTTCCGCACCGATTCGGGTAAATCCTGCCCCCACATGGTTTCCAATTTCGGCTTATAGTCGAACAATTCCAACTGCGAAGGTGCCCCCGACTGAAAGAGGTAAATAACCCGTTTGGCTTTGGGCGGAAAATGCGGTTTACCCAGGGCGGGGTCGCCAGCGGGAGTGCCACCAACCAGTTTACCCGGATTGAGTAGGGAGGCCAGGGCCAGGGTGCCGATACCCGCTCCGGTTTGCCCCAGAAAATTCCGGCGGCTAAGCTGGTCATGAAGTTGATCCTGAATGTCCATGTTTGTTGGTGACTTATCGTTTTATGATCGCTTCGTCGATATTCATCATGGTGCTGGCCACTACGGTCCAAGCCGCTAATTCGGCGGGGTTGCGGCTTTTATCAATGGGGTACTCGCCCACCGAGAGTAGGGCTGTTGCCCGTTTGGGGTTCTTCCTGAAATCGGCCAGCTCTTCGGAGTAGAGTTGTTGCATCAGTTTCAGTTCTTCAGACCGCGCCGGGCGACTGAGCAACGCTTTGGCCATGTAGTCGATGGCCCCCGGCGGACTTTTCTGAGCCAGCACGCGGGCAGCTTCAACAAACTGAGGGTCGTTGAGGGTAACCAGCGCTTGTAAAGGGGTACTGGTTTTCTGACGTTTCACCATGCAGAAATGCCGTTCGGCAGCGTCGAAGTTCAGCATCATGGGTGGGGGTGCACTGCGTTTCCAGATAGTGTACAGGCTCCGCCGATACAGGCTGTCGCCATGGTTCTGGATGTAATTGACCGCATTGCGCGTAGCCAAAGCCTCCCAGATGCCTGCCGGTTGATAGGGCTTTACACTCGGGCCGCCAATCTTTTGACTCAATAATCCACTGGCGGCTAGGGCATTGTCGCGAATCTGCTCGGCACTCATGCGGTAGCTAGGCCCCCGGCTCAGCAGGGAGTTGTCGAGGTCAAGCTCGCGCACCCGCTCCGGCACCGACGATGACTGCCGGTACGTGGCCGACAGCACAATGCGCTTGTGCATGGCCTTTACATTCCAGCCCGATTCGCGGAAGGCTACGGCCAGGTAGTCGAGGAGTTCGGGATGAGTGGGCAGGTTGCCCTGATTCCCGAAATCGTCGGCACTTTTCACCAGTCCCTGCCCAAAATATTGCTGCCACAGGCGGTTCACCATCACGCGGGCAAACAGTGGGTTATCGGCACTAACCAGCCACTGCGCCAGCGTGAGCCGGTTTTTGGAGACGTGGGGCATGGGCGGAAGGGCGTGGGGCGATTCTGGATATACCCGCTCGCCGGGAACATCGTAGGCTCCCCGTTTCAGAATGAAGGTTGGACGCGGAAACCGACGTTCGCGCATTACCATCAGGTCAATCTCCTGTTCGTTCATCAGCCGGGTTTCGTCGCCCACCTGTTGTTCGCGCATCAACCGGAGTTCCTGGCTGGGCTTGTCCACGTTGGTCAGAAAATAATCGAACAGGGCGGCTTCATCGGCGGGCGAGGGCGTTGGTTTCCGCAAAGCGGCCAGCAGTGTGCCGTTGGTGCCGCGCTGCGGTTGTTTCACCAAGCCCTGAATCTCCAGCGGGGTTAATTTGCGGGCATACAGGCGCAGTTCATCAACGGAGAAGCCTTTGTAATTTTGGTCACTCAATTGGCCAATCCCAAAATTAGTCACGCCAGACCCCCAGTTACTTTTTTTCTTACCCCATACCGTACTTTGGGTCAGATTGTCGGTAATGGTTCGCGTTTTCAGGAGTTGCCCATTCGCGTACAGATGCAGCCCGTCGGCCCGGCTACGACCATCGTAGGTAACAGTCAGGTTTACCCAGCGATTGAGGGGTAGTTTCTCAATGGTCTCGATGTCGAGGGCATCATCGGGCCACACATAGTTAAGCTGAAATGCCAGCCGCCCATCGGGCAGGCGCAGGCACTGGTATCCCCGGAACCCATTGAACGGCCCGTTGTTGCGGTTAAAGAGTGGTCCTTTCAGCTTAGGGTCGGTCACGTTGACCCACAAACTCACGCTAAACGGCTGATTGCGCTCGAACCAGCCCACCGGGTTGGTTTTGCTGTAGCCATTCCAGCCCTCCATGCCTTTGAGTTCCAGGTAGCTTTCGCCCACTAACTTTACCCCCTGTCCCACCGGCCCTTTCACCGTCGGAATCGGAAAATCTAAATCACCATGCGTTTCAAACGGCAGGGTATCATTCATCATGTTCTGAAACAACCGACGCATTTTTGGCTTTTTCACCTCAGCCACCGTTGGTTTGGTCGCCGGGGTAGCGACCGCCTTCTTCGCCAACTTGCCCCCTTTTTTCTCACCTTTTTTGGGCTGGTCGGCCAGCACGTCTTTGTATTGATCGAATGGCACATATAGCACCAAATCCTGGCGGTCGGGCAAGAGGGAAATGGCTGGTTTCTGCCGGGCCGAAGTCATCCAGGTGGCAAAACGCTGTTTAGCGGTTGTAGTACGGCTGGCGCGGGCGGCCTGGTCAATAAATGCGATTTTCTGGCGAATGAATTTTAGTTTGGCCTCGGCTTCGGGCGTGGGCAGGGTAATGTGGGGCGAGGGTTCGCCGTTATACGGAATCTGGCCGTATTCGTTATTCTGGGCAAAAAAAGCTCCCAATGAATAATAATCTTTCTGGCTAATGGGGTCATACTTGTGGTCGTGGCAACGGGCACACTCCACCGTTAAGCCCAGAAACGCCTTGCCGAATGTGGCCGTGCGGTCGGCAATGTATTCGGCCTGATATTCTTCCGGCACGATGCCGCCCTCCTGACTTTGCTGGTGATTGCGGTTAAAGGCAGTGGCAATCATCATATCCCGGTTAGGTTTAGGCAGCATATCGCCCGCCAACTGCCAGGTCACAAATTTATCGAAAGGCAGGTTCTGGTTGTAGGCCCGGATAACCCAATCCCGATACGGCCATACATTCCGGGGACCATCGTCCTGATAGCCATGCGTATCGGCATAACGAGCCACATCGAGCCAGTCAACAGCCTGCCGCTCGCCATAGTGTGGATTGGCTAAAAGTTTATCAACCACTTTCTCGTAGGCATTGGGCGAGTTGTCGGCCAGAAATGCATCCACCTCTGCCGGGGTAGGCGGCAAACCCGTCAAGTCTAAACTTACCCGCCGTAATAAGGTCGCCTTGTCGGCCTCCCCGGTAGGCACTAAGCCCTTCTCCGCCAGCTTCGACCCCACAAACCGGTCAATCTCGTTCTTCACCCAGCTGCCATTGTGCACCACCGGCAACGGGGGCTTCACAGGGGCAAGCAGCGACCAGTGTTCCTTGTACTCAGCCCCCTGCTCGATCCACCGCAACAACACCGCCTTTTCCTGGGCACTCAGGCTGAGGTTCGATGCGGGGGTGGGCATCATCACCTGGGGGTCGGTGCTGGTGATGCGGTGGAACAACTCGCTTTTGGCCAGGTTGCCCGGCACAATGGCCCGGTGGCCGCTTTTGGCCAGGGCTTCATAAGCATTCTGGGCGATGTCGAGTCGCAGGCCTGCTTTCTGTTTGTTGGCATCGGGTCCGTGGCAGGCGAAGCATCGGTCGGAGAGGATGGGTTTGACGTGGAGGTTGTAGTCCACTTTGTCGGGTAGTCCCCCCTCGGCCGCTATCACATCGGCAGGTTTATCCACAGGGCCGGAACTACACGACAACCATACCCCACCACCAAAGAAGACCAGGGCACCACCCAATAAAAGCGATTGTTTCTGAGAAACGAACCAATGAATCATCGGAGCAAAACGATTGAGCATGAACAACTTCTACAAAGTTAACGAGAATGGCATTCGTAACCTGATACTAATTTATCGGGTTATTGGTCAATTTTAACGGGACATAATCGCTTCGTCCATGTTCATCACGGCACTGGCCACTACCGTCATAGCAGCTAATTTACTGACAGACAGATTCTTATCAATGGGGTACTCCCCCACTGCCACTAGCTGTTTGGCCTGTTTTGGGTTGCGGGTAAACGCGGCAAGCTCTTCCGCATAGAGTTTGTTTAGCAGTACAATCTCGGCTGGCCGCGCCGGGCGGCTTAGTACCGCTTTGATGAAGTAGTTCACAAAAGCGGTCGGGGCTGTTTGGGCCAGCACGCGGGCGGCTTCAACAAACTGAGGATCGTTGAGGGTGACCAGGGCTTGCAGGGGGGTGCTGGTTTTTTGCCGCCTGACAATGCAGGCATGACGTTCGGGCGTGTCGAAGGTAAGCAGGGCCGGGGGTGGGGCGGTGCGTTTCCAGATCGTATAGAGCGTTCGCCGGTAGAGGCTATCGCCGTGGCTTTGGTGATACGCCTGCCCGGAAAGGCTTTCCCACACCCCGGCGGGTTGGTATGGATATACGCTTGGCCCACCCACCCGCCGGTTTAACAGGCCACTGGCGGCCAGGGCATTGTCGCGAATCTGCTCGGCTGAAAGCCGGTAGCTGGGGCCACGGGAGAGATACTGGTTATCGGGGTCGGCTGCACGCTGTGCACCCCCGCCATCGACTCTCCACGACGACTGGCGGTAGGTGGCCGACAGCACCAGTTGCCGCAGTAACGCTTTATAGTTCCAGGGTCGGGTGGTGGCATTGCCCTCGCGGAAGGCTATGGCCAGGTAGTCGAGGAGTTCGGGGTGGGTGGGCAGGTTGCCCTGATTCCCGAAATCGTCGCTACTGGCCACCAACCCGCGCCCAAATACTTGCTGCCACAGGCGGTTCACCACCACCCGGGCAAACAGCGGGTTGTTGGCACTAAGCAGCCACTGCGCCAACCCCAGCCGGTTTTTAGGGGCGTGGGGCAGCGTGGGTAGGGCGTGGGGCGTTTTGGGGTGTACCTCCTCGCCGGGGGCATCATACACGCCCCGTTTCAGCAGGTGAGTGGGGCGTGGGTATCGACGTTGGTTCATCACCATCACTTCGGGCTGGGCATCATACACCTCCGTTTCCTGTTTCCGCAAGGCTTTTAGCCGCGCCAGTTGGTGCAGCCGGGCCGTATCGGGCAGGGCAGGGTGCCGATTATCGAGGGTGGGGTGGCGGTGCAGGGTGGCCACCTCGGCGGGGGTAATGGCCCGGTCGAAGAGGTTCAGTTCATCCACCCAGAAATCGTGCATCGAATCGCGGAATTTGGAGCCGATCTGAAAGCTCTGCATAATCCCGAATCCGTTGGTATGCTGCGGGCCGTAAATCATGCTTTTTTTCAGGTTATCGGCGTAAATGTGCGTGGGCGCCAGTTGACCGTTCACAAACACATGGGTGCCGCTGGCCCGCCCGGAGCCATCGTAGGTCAGCCCCAGGTGGACCCACTGGTTAATGGGCAGTTGCTGCACCGTGCGCAGGTCAATGGCATTGTCGGGGTGGTTATGGTTCAGTTGAAAACTCAGCGTGCCGTTGGGCAGCATCAGACACTCGTAGCCCCGGTTGCCATTGTCCTGCCCGTTAGACCGACTGAAAACGGGGCCGACCTGGATTGGTCCGACCTGCCGTGGGCTAGTTTTCAACAACTTTATCCACATACTCACCGAAAATGGGTCGTACCGGTCAAAAAACCCAATCCCTTTCCCCAGATCAATGTTGCCATCGCCATTCACGGCTCGCCCGCATCCAAACCGGCCCGGCACCAGCATGGGGGGTTTGCTCTCATCGCCGGTTACGGTGGCGGGGCGGTTCGGGTCAATCGCGTTCATGAACCGTCGGTGGGTAGTATCGTCAAACGAGTAGCGGGCAAGTAGACCTTGACTTGCTTTTTCTGGGGAGGCAGCGGTCATTGGCAACGCGCTGATTTTTGCCTGTATCAGCCGCAGTTGCTGGTCAGCCTGGGCATCGGTCAGAATCAGTGTGGGGCTTGACTCGCCGTGATACGGCACCTGGCCGGCTTCGTTCACCTGGTTAAAGTAAGCGAATAGCTGGTAATAATCTTTCTGGCTAATAGGGTCGTATTTGTGGTCGTGGCAACGGGCGCACTCCACCGTTAGCCCCAAAAACGCCTTGCCAAACGTGGCCGTGCGGTCGGCGGCATATTCGGCTCTATACTCGTCCTCTACAATCCCGCCTTCCTGATTTTGTGGGTGCACCCGGTTAAAGGCGGTGGCAATAAGCCTATCGCGGTTAGCCAGGGTGCCAGGTCGGCTGGGCAGCATATCGCCCGCCAACTGCCAGGTCACAAACTGGTCGAAGGGCAGGTTCTGATTATACGCCCGAATCACCCAGTCGCGGTAGGGCCAGGCGGTACGCATCACATCCAGTTGATACCCGTGCGTGTCGGCATAGCGGGCCAGGTCTAACCACGCCACAGCCTGGTGTTCGCCATAGTGCGGGCTGGCTAATAACCGATCCACCACCTGCTCATAAGCCAAAGGAGAAGGGTCGGCTAAATACGCATCCACCTCCCCCACCGTGGGCGGCAAACCCGTCAAATCTAAACTTACCCGCCGTAATAAGGTCGCCTCGTCGGCCTCCCCGGTAGGCACTAAGCCCTTCTCCGCCAGCTTCGACCCCACAAACCGGTCAATCTCGTTCTTCACCCAGCTACCATTGTGCACCACCGGCAACGGGGGCTTCACAGGGGCAAGCAGCGACCAGTGTTCCTTGTATTCAGCCCCCTGCTCGATCCACCGCAGCAGAATCGCTTTCTCCACCCCCGTCAGGCTCAGGTTCGATGCGGGGGTGGGCATCATCACCTGGGGGTCGGTGCTGGTGATGCGGTGGAACAACTCGCTTTTGGCCAGGTTGCCCGGTACAATGGCCCGGTGGCCGCTTTTGGCCAGGGCTTCATAGGCATTCTGGGCGATGTCGAGTCGCAGACCTGCTTTCTGTTTGTTGGCATCGGGTCCGTGGCAGGCGAAGCATCGGTCGGAGAGGATGGGTTTGACGTGGAGGTTGTAGTCCACTTTGTCGGGCAGGCCCCCCTCGGCCGCTATCACATCGGCAGGTTTATCCACGGTTTTCTCGCAGGAAAGCCAGGTGGCTGCCACAAAAAAGACGACCACCATACCGGCTGGCCAGCGACGCGACAAGAAAGGCCCGTGAGTCATAGACAAAAGCAATAGCTTCTAGCGTATAAATCCGAACCGGGTCTTAATTTACTTGCTCAGGCGGGTTGACCAGCCCCTGGTTGACCACCAGTCAGGGGGCTGATTTGGCATAGCGACCACCGTAGATTGAACCGATTTAGCCCCACCAGAACTGGGCCAGATAGACCAGGGCACCAGCGGCATAGCCCAGCAGAGCCAGCCAACTAATGTGGCGCAGATACCAGCCAAACTGGAGCCGTTCCATACCCATTACGGCCACCCCAGCCGCCGAGCCGATAACCAGAATACTGCCCCCCGTACCGGCGCAATACGCCAGAAACTCCCACAGCTTATGATCGGCTGGATAGACGTTTAGGTCGTACATGCCCATCGCAGCGGCCACAATCGGTACGTTATCGACCACCGCCGAGACCAGGCCAATCAGCACCACAATCACATCCAGATTCCCGACCGATTGGTTTAGGGCTGTGGCCAGGTGGTGCAGGGTGCCGGTGGCTTCGAGGGCACTAACGGCTAGCAAAATGCCTAAAAAGAACAGAATACTGGGTGCGTCGATGCGGCTTAGGGCATAAGCTGCCGTAAATTTCTCCCGCTCGGCATCGTCTTTATCGTGGTGGATCAGCTCGGAGGCTACCCAAATCAGGCCCAGCACCAGCATCATGCCCATGTAGGGCGGCAGGTGCGACATAGTCTTGAAAAGCGGCACCCACAACATTCCGCCCAGGCCAATGGCCAGCATCAGCCGCCGTTCGCGCCGGGCGGTTTTGCTCACGTAGGGTCGGCTTACCCCCCGCGTAGCACTGAGCTTTACGGCCTCGGTGCGGGCTGGATACCGGATGGTGAGTATAAGCAATGGCACCAGCAGCGACACCAGGCTGGGCAAAAATACGGTACGCATGATATTGATCGTGGTGACCTGCCCGCCAATCCAGAGCATGGTGGTGGTTACATCGCCAATAGGCGACCAGGCTCCACCTGCATTGCTGGCAATAATCATCATGCCCGCCATCATGCGCCGTTGCTGGGCATTGCGGATCAGTTTGCGCAACACCGACACCATGACAATGGCCGTGGTCAGGTTATCCAGCAAAGCCGACAGCACAAAGGCCAGCAGGCTTAGCACCCACAGCAACACGCGGGTGTTGCGGCTGGCAATGCGGTCGGTAATGAGGGTAAATCCATCGTGGGCATCAATCAACTCCACCACCGTCATGGCCCCCAGTAGAAAAAACAGAATTTCGGCAATGCTACCCAGGTGGTGACTCAACTGCGCAACCACTTCGGCGGCTGTGGCGCCGGTAAAGGCATAAACTGTCCAGCAGGCTACACCCGTAAGTAAGGCCGTAGCCGTTTTATTGACCCGAATGGTGTATTCAAGGGTAATAAGCACATAGCCAATAACAAAGAGTAACGGAACGAGCATGGGGTTCATGAATACGGCACAATGTACAATGAATACTGGGGTTTTATTGTTGTGGTACCAGGAAGGGGTGGTCTTTGTCCATTGTCCATTAGTTATTGATGAAATGATTCTGATTCACGTTCCATTTTTGCGGGTCAATGGCATGGCTCTGTTTCCGTTTGTGCTGGTGCAGCGGCCTAACCCCTCGCCGAGGTTACTCAACCATGAGCGCATCCATTTGCGGCAGCAACTCGAACTGGGCATTGGGGCGTTTTACGGCTGGTATCTGGCCGAGTACCTGTATCGGCGGTGGCAACTGGGCAACCACGATGCCGCCTACCGCGCCATTAGTTTTGAGCGCGAAGCCTACGCCAACGACCATAACCTGAACTACCTCGGCACTCGCCCCTGGTTTGCGTTTTGGCCCTACCGACGGGCAACTCAAAAATAATCGGTAAATCGTGAGGCAGCTACTTAAACCTTGTTGCCCCCAAATCAATCTAAGAGGAGTAGGACGATTTCATGAATTAATCTCATTCTAATGTCCTGAATACCGATCCTGCTTAACTTCGTTTGTGAAACTGCATTAACGTGTTGCTGACCATGAAAACGATAAAACTGAGTTTATTGCTGCTAACGGTAGCTATCGCGCTCTCGTTAACAAGCTGTGCGCCGGGCATTGGCGTAAAT
The DNA here is from genome assembly GCA_038212815.1 of Cytophagales bacterium. GTDB lineage: Bacteria > Bacteroidota > Bacteroidia > Cytophagales > Spirosomataceae > JBBQUC01. The sequence goes on along the minus strand of JBBQUC010000012.1, from coordinate 4,622 downwards.
GCCAACTATGGCTACGGTCGCCCGTATGGCTACAATAATTACGGCTATAACAACTACGGCTACCGACCTTATGGCTATGGCTACCGTCCACCGCTAGTGGTAGCTCCTCCAGTCATTGTGCGCCCACGCTACTACTCGCCTTCTCCCCGGTACTATAACTACCAGGGTGGTGGGGGTAACTCTGGTCGCGGAGGAAATTATGGTGGTAACTACAGTCGTGGTGGTGGTGGCGGACACAGTCGTGGCCCTCGGTAATTAACCGGGTTGCCACACAAAAAACCGACTTTGCGCCGGTTTTTTTGTTACGTTTGGGCCATGAAATCGCTGCTCACCGCCCTGCTGCTGACCCTCACGATAACCGCCCAGGCCTGGACCAATATACCCCATCGCCACCCTGTTGCCGACACCCTCGCGCCCGATACCAGCCCTACCAACCGGGCCGCGCTGATGCAGAAGCTGGTAGCCCTGCCCTGCGGCATCCTGCCCGCCGATACCAAAGCCGTGGTGTTGCAGAAGCTCAACACCTGGCTGACCCGTTACCAACTCAACCCCGCCTACCCCGACGACCGTTTTGCCAAAGCTGCCAACCAGTATGCCCTGAAAGGGGTATTAACGGGTGGGTACGGCATTGGGGCAGTGCTGGTTGACCAGCAGGGCCGTATTCTGCACGGGGCGCACAACCAGCAACTCCAGACGGGCCGCTCTGACCTGCATGGCGAAATGGCCCTGCTCACCGAGTTTGAAAGCAAGTCGCAGTTTCGGAAATACCGTCGGAAAGCGGGGTTTACGGGTGCGGGCAGCACTATTTATACCGAGCCGCTCACCCTCTATACCTCCGCCGAACCCTGTCCCATGTGCTTTATCCGGGTAGCCATTGTGGGGATCGAGACGCGCTACGTCACCACCGGCCCCGATGATGGGATGAACGCCCGTGCCGCCTGCCTCCCCAAATTCTGGTACGAACTGAGCCAGAAACACACCACTCAAGCAGCCCGTTGCGCGCCCGTTTTGCAGCAAATGGCGCACTGCCTGTTCTTCTCGTTTTTGCTGTAGGTTCGATAAAATTCTCTGCGTTTTATCGGCTGAACACCCTACTCCGAACAGGCGATTACCCGGTTGATACGCTGCCAGGAATCTACACCGCCTTTATAGAATCCTGTCAGCGGTGACCTTGCCCATGCAGAGCGATCAAAAACGTACTATCCGGTTTTATGCTGAATTAAGTTATGGGAATGTTCCGGGGGGAAATACAAGCTAACGTGTTTAAGGAGATACCTGGGTTAAGGTACTGAACTGGTTTGTTTTAAATTTGCTATTGAGGTACTTCCGGGCTGGTACTTCCACAAAGCGGTAGAGCAGCGCGGCCATACCGACAACAATAGCCATGAATACAAGGCAGGTGATGATAGGCTCCAGACCATAGGTTGGGGCGGGTGGTGGGGCCGGAACACCAGTTGGTGCAGTCAGCGTTTGTACAGTCAGCGCCGTGAAAATCAGGGGAACATGCATCATATAAATCGAATACGACCAATCGCCTAAGCGTTGGAATAGGCGTGTTTCGAGTATTCGTTTTGCCTTGCCTGTATTATGGGCAGCCACCAAAATGAGTAGTGGAAAAGCCCCAACCGTCAGCAAGTCTGTTGCCAGATGAAGCATAGCCAGTATCGTCAGGCCAATGAGGGGAAGGAGCCAGCCGTTTTTGAGCCAGTTTTGGCCCCAGCCCCGATTGTACACCTGATACGTAATCATACCCAACACAAAACCCAATAGGCAGCGCAACATATTAAATGGGGGTCCATAGGCTTCAATACAACCCGGTATATGATACCCTGAGACAAAATCAGGATCGGGGACTTGTGCGGCCGATTGCACGGTAAGGGCGTAGTAGCCAAGCCAAATAAGCGCGATACTCGTCAGAAAAAGGAGCGCACCGCCCCGCGCTATTGGCCTGAGCAGAAATGGAAAGGCCAGATACATCCACCATTCCACACTAATAGACCAGGCGGGTAAGTTCCAGGTAGTCAAGGGTTCGGGATAAAAGGCATTAGTCAGGGTCAGATGAAATGGGATGGCCGAGGGAGAGAATACTCTGAGGGTACTGTTAGGGAGTGGTACTTTACTGTTGACAAGAATTATATACAGAATAAAGATATAACCCAGCATAATCAGATGCAGTGGGTAAATGCGGGCAAACCGGGCCGACATAAACCGCCAGAAAGATTGCCTGGTCCAGCGTTCAGAGAACGTATTGCCATACACATGGCTCATGATAAAGCCGCTCAGAATAAAGAAGAAATCTACCATCAGATACAGCCGAAAGTGCGCCGATGTCAGGTTCGGGTTAAATAGGGGCATCACAAACAGGTTGAAATGCACCGACACAATCAGTAAGGCGGCAATGCCTCGTAGGGGAGTAAGGGTAGCCAGGTAGGTAGGTTTCATGAGCAGCTATTGATCGATTTATGTTTACTTTTTCATTGATCCAACGTGTAGTTATGCCCCCGTTACTAAAATAATTTCATCGAGTACTTTAGTCGTTTGTAGCTTCTTTTCTTTTTTTATAGCCTGACTAACAACAGATTAATCTTTTTCGCCGATGAGTTGCCTGGCTCTCAAAACCTATTTTAACCCTTACAATTCTCATGTCGATCAGGACCCGCTGAACACGAACATTTTGGCAAAATCACCCAACGCCAACGGGTGTTGATGACGAACAAGTTAATCAACTGAACAGGAGCAACTTACAACCTTTACATCCCTGTTTTCGTTGGACTGAAAACGCTGACCTCGCGGCCTGCGGCCTGTCGCCGGAAAGTTGCCCAGATACAGAGAAGCAATGGGCAGTATTTTACTTTAGAAAATACTTAGCCAAAGTTTCCATTTCGGGTACATTGATGTTAGTCCCATCAAGCATATTGGCTGTAATCGCTATTATAAGGTTGTGATCTGGATATAACATCAGGAAGGTTCTACCCCCGTCAATAGAACCTCCATGATGGATGATTCTTCGCCCTTTCTTGTCAGTTCCAATTCTCCAACCGAGACCGTAATTGGTACTTTTCCCGTCAGATAGACGCTGAGGTGTAAAAAGTAAGGCAACAGTCTGCTTTTCAAGAAGCGAATAGCTTAGTAGGCTTCCTCCCATAATCACTAAATCAGAAGGGGTTGAGAGCAAGCCACCACCTGCCCATTTATAACTATTGTCAACCTGATTGGCATTAACCAGTTTACCATTTCGGTTTTCATAGAATCGAACTCGGTGAGGAACGACCCTATCGCTATAGTCGGCTCCAGTATGAGTCATAGCCAATGGGTCGAAGACTGCTGTCTGCATATAGACTAAGAAGGGAGTTTGGCTCACCTGTTCAATCACTGCACTTAATAAAGTATATCCATACGTAGAATAGCTGTAAGCAGTTCCGGGCTTGAAAAGTAGACTATCTTGTCCGAAGATGGCAAATCCATCCTGTACATTCTTATACACTTTAATACAATCTAAGCCATCATTAAGTCCATAATGTCTAATACCGGCTGTATGCGTTGCTAATTGACGAGAAGTAAATGAATACTTTTTCTGTGTGTAACCAGTATTGTATTTATCAATAGGAACATCTAAATCCAACTTGTTTTCCTCAACCAATTTGCCAACCGCTAACGATGTCAGTGATTTAGACACTGAACCCATTCTGAACTTAGACTCGACTGTAACGGGAACTTGATTCTCTACGTCGGCTAACCCAAATCCCTCGGCCCACAAAATCTTGTCTTTCGTACCTACACAGATAGAAATACCTGGAATGCCTTGTTTAATTCGTAGCGAATCAACGAACTGTTCAGCTTGCTTAATCGCTTCGGCATAGGTTTTATCTTTGACCGTTACTTCAGGATGAAAAACACCTTGACCAGCAGTCAAATAAGGCCAAGTTAAGCAGCAAAGAAGTAAGATTAATTTCATGAAGACAGATTTACACAATGACGGTTTAGGCTTAAAAGTATTGCATGAAGCCAGCTACATTTTTCTATAGGTGATAATTTACTAGCGTTTGCTCTGTCAACCGCCCCCCTGAACGAAAAAAACGCTCCTTAACGAGACAGTTGGCCTGTCAGCCGAACCCGGAAATGCAGGCAAAAATATGACTGTCACCGGGTTGCCCTCTGTCGTCCCCGAAACGCCACCCACGCGGAGCGGATAACAACCGGTGCGCCGGAGCGACACTTACCGACTGCGTAGTAGCCTCCTAATATTTTAAAAACTTCGTTCCAGTGTACTTTTCAGTGGCAGTTGACACAACTACTTTTGTGCCGCCGTCTGGCAGTAATTCAAACGTAACTCTTGAGAAACCGCTACCTCCTTCAAACGTATTGTTACCGATGTATTTTAGGGCATCGCTAAATTGCCCGTTGTCTTTCATAAATAACAGATCATCACTTTTGATGAACTCAGTAAGGTTGTTGTTGCCAAAATCAAAAAGCCCTGTCACTCGATCATAAACTTTTTGGTCAAGGGAAATTTCCTTGCTCATAACTACATTAAAGATTACTTCGCTGACACCAGAACTGGTTTTGGCTATGTTGAGAATTCTGTTTACCGCCTTTGGGTCTGAAGCATATTTGTCCGTGGC
>JBBQUC010000011.1:0-20067 GCA_038212815.1 Cytophagales bacterium | reverse complement strand
GCCAGTTTTCAGGGCGGATATATGTCGTATTACGGAGCCGACTGCGCCAGTTGGGGGCAGGCCTTTGGCACAGAGGGGTTCGGAGCCGAGTTTAAGGAAACGGTATCGAAGCCCGGCCCGTGGTCGGTGTCGATGGGGATTCAGGGCGAAACGATGCCTAAATTCAGCAACCACGTTCGGCTCAGCCCCGATCAGAAAGACCCGTTTGGAATGCCACAACTCATTACGGCTATCGACTACGACGATAACGATGCCCGTCAGACGAAAGATTTTCTGACGCAGGGAGCCGAGATGCTCGAAAAAGCGGGCTGCAAACACATATACACCTATAATAACAAGCAAAACCCGGGCCTCGACATTCATGAGATGGGGGGTGTGCGGATGGGTAAAGACCCCAAAACCTCGCTGCTGAACGCCCACAACCAGTTTCATACTGCCAAAAACGTATTTGTAACCGATGGTGCCTGCATGACCACGGCGGGGAATCAGAATCCCTCCATCACATTCATGGCCCTCACGGCGCGGGCGGTCAACTATGCGGTTGCCGAGATGAAGAAACAGAATTTATGAATGATTTGGCTGACTGCAAACGCGCCCTGTATGCCCATTGCCAACAGTATGTGCAGCAGCGCGTAACCACCGCCCGGCAAGCAATGGAAAACGCTCAGGCAGCCGCCAATGAGGAGTCGAAGAGCAGCGCGGGCGATAAGTACGAAACAGGCCGGGCAATGGCTCAACTCGAACGCGACCGGCATGCCCAACTCCTCGCCGAAGCCCGCAAACTGGAAGCCGACCTCAGCCGGATTCAGGCCGATAAGCCCTATACCACCGCCCTGCCGGGAAGCCTGGTAACCACCGACCGGGGCCAGTTTTTCATCAGCATCAGTGCGGGCAAAATCACCCTCGACGGGCAAGACTACTTCGCCATATCGCCAGCCTCACCGGTAGGAGCAGCCCTGATTGGCCTGCACGCAGGCGACTCATTTACGCTGAACAACAGTCGGCAGCAGATACTCAGCGTAACGTGATTGCATTCTCATTCGGTGGTCTTTTGCTGGTTATGTAACACAAAAGAGGGTGCTGGCAAGTTAACCACACAGACCATCCAGTTAGGCCACTATGCCTTTTGCTACAGAAAACCCCTTCCGCTCATTCTGGTGGGGTGGGTACGAATGTACCGATCAACTAAATTGCTTCGGTCACCGCGTTGACTTACTCAACACTACCGGCCATTTACAGCAACTCGATACCGACTATGAAGCCCTGAAACCGTTCGGTATTCAGACCGTACGCGAGGGTATCCGGTGGAGTCAGGTCGAAAAAAGCCCGTATCAGTACGACTGGTCGGTGGTGAAGCAGATGCTGGCGCGGGGTCGGGTATTGGGTATTCAGCAGGTTTGGGATTTGTGCCACTTTGGCTACCCTGACGATCTTACTCCGCTACACCCCCTGTTTGCCCGGCGGTTTGCGGCCCTCTGCCGGGCGTTTGTGCAGTTTTACCGAACCGAGCAGCCCGATGGCCCGCTGATTGTTACCCCCATCAACGAGGTAAGCTTTATCTCGTGGCTAGGGGGCGATGCGCGGGGTACGTCGCCGTATTGCCTAGGGCAGGGCTGGGAGGTGAAATACAGCCTCATGCGGGCTTATATTGAAGGGGTAGCCGCGCTGCGCGGGGCCGACCCCAGCATCCGTATCCTCACCACCGAGCCATTGGTGAGCATGGTGCCTCCGTTCGATGCCACCGCCGAGCAGGTCGCTATGGCTGCTATGTCCCACATCAATCAGTATCAGGCTGTCGATATGCTGGCGGGTCGCATCTGCCCGGAGTTGGGTGGCTCACCGGCCTATCTCGATATTCTGGGGTTCAATTATTACTACAATAACCAGTGGGTGGTGCCAACCCACGAGTTTTTGCCCTGGGTAAACACCGGTAACGACCCCCGATGGCGACCGTTGCACAGCCTACTGCTCGAAGCCTACAATCGGTACCAATGCCCCATTGCCCTCACCGAAACCAGCCACCCCGGCCCCGACCGGCCCAACTGGATCCGGTTTGTGATTGACGAATGTAAACTGGTGCAGCAGCAGAACGTTCCACTTTGGGGCATTTGCCTGTATCCCATCATCGACCGCCCCGACTGGGATTATCTACACCACTGGCACCACGCGGGTCTGTGGGATGCCACCCCCGACGGCACCGACCTGCCCGATGGTCAGATGCCGGGCCGGTTTTTGAACCAGGCATACGCGGATGCGTTGCAGAGACTGGCATAGTGTTACCTAAAGCGGACTTCAGTCCGTGTTTACAGGATTAGACAAATTTTATAGGGACAACGAGAATACTGACACTTATTACCTAATTTTTAACTTTTTCTATGGCGATAAAGCCTCCGCGTCTTTGGCGTTTCCAAGGTATGGACTTGTAGATATTGTTACAGGATTTGACTATTTAGTATATAGGCTAAAAAAGTAATGAAGATTAAATGAACGAAAATGCCTGATATCCAATATAAGGTTTGGTGTTATTGAGGGTTGAGGCCATAAGCTTCAACTGCTACGGCGGGCTGTTTTTTCAGTAGACTAACAGATACAACCAGATGGAATTAATAAAACCTAACTTGTTGAAGTGGGGTGACAAAGTGGCTACTATTTCACTTTCCTGGGGCGGTGCAGGTGAACTTTTAGATAGGTACGAACAGGGAAAAAGACAGTTACAAGATGTTTTTGGCCTCCAGGTAGTCGAAACTAAGCATGCGTTAAAATCTGCCAAATGGCTATACGAAAACCCAAAAGCAAGAGCAGACGATTTAATGGAAGCCTTTGCGGATAAATCAATAAAAGCGATTATCTCAACCATTGGTGGTGAAGACAGCCTACGGATTTTACGCTATGTAGATTTGGCTATAATCAAACAAAATCCGAAAATATTCCTGGGTTTTTCCGACAGTACAATTACTCATTTCCTGTGCCTGAAGGCCGGCCTATCCTCCTTTTACGGAACGTCTTTGCTGGTCGGTTTTGCCGAAAATGGTGGTATGCACCCCTATCAACTACAGGATATTAATCGCACTCTTTTTTCTGCAAATCCAATTGGACAGCTGCTGCCAAACTATGCAGGTTGGACATCTGAATTACTTGACTGGTCAGACAATAGTTTGCAGAATACAAAAAGGAAATTGACGAACAGCATGGGCTGGAATTTTCTTCAGGGAAGCGGAAAAATTCAGGGGAAACTACTAGGTGGATGTATGGAAGTAATGGAGTTTTTAAAAGGAACAAACTTTTGGCCACCCAATGAACATTGGTCTAACTCAATTTTGTTTCTTGAGACATCGGAATACATGCCAAAACCTGATTATTTTCGTTGGTGGCTAAGGAACTACGCAGAACAGGGAATTCTGGGAAAAGTGAATGGAATCATTCTTGGCCGACCGTATAATAATGAATATGTAAACGAATACAATCAAGCCCTGTTGACAGTATTAAAAGAGGAAGATTTAACAGATATGCCAATAATTACTGAAATGGATTTTGGCCATACCTGCCCCACATTTACAATTCCTTATGGCGCAACTGCCGAAATAGACTGCATAAACAAGACGTTCAGCATAGTAGAAAGTGGCGTTGACGTATAAAAAACTCTGCCAATACAGCAAGCCATGTCTTTGACAGATACCTGTCTGATTTACCAATAGCAACCCCGCACCCGGTTTATCCGAAATGCGGGGTTGATTTTTCCTAAAAAAACGCGATCCACAACACCAGTAACATAATCCCCAAAATAATGGAGGCTACCATGTTTTGCCGACGGCGGGCACGGTTCTCAATTTTATAGGGTTCGTCGTCGGGCAGGTTGCCAGCATAGGCAAAGGTTAACCCATCCAGTTTGTGCTGGGCCGGGCGTTCCGAGCTAAGGCTCACCACAATGAGTAACAATACCGAAATGACGAACAGAATGATGGCGAAGTGCATAAAATTCATCTCGATCATCGTTCGCAGGAAGGGGTTAGTAAAGGGGGTGTTTTTGTGGATAACCTCCAGTATAAACCGCAACATACCCAGGGCGAAACCCGTCCACAGTACCACTTTGGCTCCCTTGGCATTGGCGCGTGGCCATAGCAATCCTACGAGAAACACGCAGGCAATGGGCGGACTGATGTAGCCCTGCACACTTTGCAGATACAAGTACAACTGGTCGGACAGGCTGCTGACCAACGGTACCCACAGCAAGCTCACCGCTACCAGCACCACTGTTGAGATACGGCCAAAGTTCACCAGTTTTTTCTCGGAAGCATCAGGCCGGAATTTCTGATACATATCGATGGTCATCAGGGTAGAGGCCGAGTTGAAACAAGCCGCCAGGGAAGCCATCAGAGCTGCCAGCAGCGAGGCCACTACCAACCCCCGGAACCCCGACGGCAGCAGGTATTTCACCAGCAGCGGATACACATCGTTTGGACTCATTTTCTGACCCGGCGAAAGTAGTCCTTTCTGTTGCAGTGAGTAGGCAATCAGGCCTGGCAGCACCAGAATAAACACCGGCAGAATTTTCAGGAAAGCCGCCATGATGGTGCCCGACTTGGCATGGTCGATATTTTTGGCGGCCAGTACCCGCTGCACAATGCTCTGATCGGTACACCAGTACCAAATACCCACAATGTAAGGCGCAATAATCACCCCCGTCCACGGAAAATCGGGGTCGGTCATGGGCTTGAACATTTCGAAGTGGGCCGCCGGTACGGTACGCACCAGTTCATCCCAGCCCCCTACCTTGTCGAGGCCAATCCAGGTGAGGGCAATGGCACCGATGAGCAGGATAAACGTCTGAATCAGTTCGGTATAAATAACCGCACTCATACCGCCCGCAATGGTATATACACCGGTAGCAACCACCAGTAAAATAGATGAGGTGTATAAATCCCAGCCCATTACCTGCTTCAGCAAAATCCCTACGGCGAAGAGGTGAACAGATATTTTGGTCAGAATATAGGCCACAATGGAAATGGTGGACAAATACCAGCGGCTGGCCGACGAGTAGCGACGTTCCAGAAACTCGGGCATGGTAAACACGCCCGATTTGAGGTAAAATGGCACAAATACCCACCCCAGGATGAGTAGACAAATACTGGCCGACCACTCGAAATTACCCACCGCCAGACCGGAGGTATAGCCTGTACCGGAGAGACCAATAAAGTGTTCGGTCGAGATGTTGGAGGCAAAGAGGGAGGCTCCTACGGCAAACCACCCTACATGCCGCCCGGCCAGGAAGTACTCAGTACTACTACGTTCTTTGCGGGCAAAGTAAAAACCGATAGCGAATACGAGCACGAAATACGCGCCAATAATGGCGTAATCGAGGGTACTGAACTCAAGATTCATGACTATAAAACAGGTTTAGGAAGAGCTGCAAGATACAGAAAATAGGCATACAATTGAGATTGGCACACTTTTCGCAAAACGCCTACTGTCTCTTTCTCGACACACCTATGATGGTAACTGTAGTTCGTGACTTTTGGGCTGGTGGTCGTAAGCGTGTATGTAAATTGCCAATGGGTTTGTTTGCCCTTGGCGCATTGATGAGTCTTTCGGTGGCAGCTCAGCCCGCTTGCCCACCCGATGCCTGTGCACCGATTTTGGCCACCCGCATTGCGCCTGGTCCGCCACCCGCTTTACCTGCACCAGTGCTTAGTCCGCAGGGCGGTAACCAGCCGTTTGGTTCGGTTATTCAGCTATCTGTTCCTGATGCCCCCGTCGGGGCCGAAACAGAGTACTCCTGGGATGGCGGGGCCAACTGGATAAAGGGTAGTCAGGTGGCGCTCTATGCCACTGGCCGCCTGCAAACCCGTACAAAACTGGCTAATCGGGTATCTAATCAGGTAGAGGCAACCTTTGCCCCTTACTACCGCAAGGTGTTTATTCTTGGCAATAGCATTACCCAAATTAGCGAAGCCCCCAGCATTGGTTGGTTTGGTAATTGGGGCATGGCCGCATCGGCATCTGACAAAGACTACGTGTCTTTACTGACGACCAAATTGAAAGAACGCAATGCTGGAGTGGAGGTTAAAACCTTGTCGGGAGGTAACTTTGAGCGTAACTATCTGACCTTTAATTACGAAGATGAACTCGACAAGCATATCCGGGAATTTGGGGTACCTGACCTGATTATTGTTCGGGTCGCCGAGAACGTGGATGAGTCGCAGGTATTGACTAACGATTTCAAATCGAACTATCAAACGCTGCTCAATCACCTTACCCAATATTCCGGCCCTGTGCGGGTGGTGTGTACCACGAGTTTTTTTGTGAACCAACCTTCTACCAACCGCCTGATTACCGAAGTGGCCAACGCCAATGGGTATCCGGTGGCCGATATGGCTACCCTGGCGGGTAAAGACCAATACAAACCCGCCCCCGGCATCTTTACCGATCCGGGCGTGGCCAGCCATCCTGGCGATGCTGGTATGCAGGCTATTGCCGACCTTATTTGGGCAAAAGCGCAGTAAGCCCGGTTGTCTTTCAGCACCAACCCGTATCTTTGTTCAGCAGGCACGACCCGTTCGCTCAGGTCGTGCTTCTTTTTGTCTGTTTACGGCAACAACTACCCTTAACAAGCCGTTACCAACAGACACATGAACCTTTGATTTTAGCGGGTTACGCCTATGTCACAAATCAGTTGCTCTTTCTGCGGTCGGCGCAAGAATGAGGTCGTTTTACTGCTGTCCGGCATTGATGCCCATATTTGTAACCATTGCATCGAGCAGGGTCACGATGTGGTGCTGGAAGAGACCCGCCCCCGTCGGAGTACTAGTACCCAGCCACCTAAGTTCGACCTGATTAAGCCTATCGAGATGAAACGCCACCTCGACCGGTATGTGATTGGGCAGGACGAGGCCAAAAAGGTAATCTCTGTAGCCGTGTACAATCATTACAAACGGCTTATGCAGGCCCAAACCGATGATGAGGTGACCATCGAAAAATCGAACATCATTATGGTGGGCGATACCGGTACGGGCAAAACCTACCTGGCCCGCACCATCGCTAAAATTCTACAGGTGCCCTTCTGCATAGCCGATGCCACCGTTATTACTGAAGCCGGTTATGTGGGCGAAGACGTAGAAACCATTCTGACCCGCTTGCTTCAGGCCGCCGAATACGACATTGAAAAGGCCGAGTATGGGATTGTGTATATCGACGAGATTGATAAAATTGCCCGCAAGTCAGATAACCCCAGCATTACCCGCGATGTAAGTGGCGAGGGGGTGCAGCAGGCTCTGCTGAAACTGCTCGAAGGCTCGGTGGTACACGTACCCCCGCAGGGTGGACGCAAACATCCTGATCAGCGACTAATTGCGCTCAATACGGAGAATATTCTGTTTATCTGCGGGGGAGCCTTCGATGGCATCGACCGGCATATTGGCAAGCGGATCAATACCCGACCTATTGGGTTTTCGGGCGAACGGCGGCTGCACGAAACCCTCGAACGGAACCACCTCATGCGGTATATTTCGGCGCAGGACCTCAAATCGTTTGGCTTGATTCCTGAACTTATTGGTCGGTTGCCCGTGCTGACTCACCTCGAAGCCCTTGACCGCGAAGCCCTCTACCGGATTCTGACCGAACCCAAAAACGCCATTACCAAGCAGTACGATAAGCTATTTTTGATGGAGGGAATTACCGTTCGCTGGGATAAAACAGCCCTCGATTATATTGTGGATCAGGCACTACAGCTTAACCTGGGTGCCAGGGGGCTGCGGGCCATTTGCGAGTCTATCATTACCGATGCTATGTTTGAGCTACCCTCGCAGCCCAACGTCCGGGAGTTTACCATCACGCACGATTATGCCCTCGAAAAGTTTGGCAAATCAACCATCCATTTGCTGCGGTCGGCGGCCTGATGCGGTAGCCTGTGAATCACCTCTTTCCCTACATCGAGCGCACCCTGCTGCATCCGGGCATCACCATCAATGAGCAGTATGAAGCCCTCGATGAGGTACACCAGCTTGGTCTTGCCGGGCTGACGGTGGCCCCATTCTGGGTAAAAAAATGGCGACGCGAACTGGGTGATACCTACCCCGCTACCCTCTCGACGGTGATTGGCTACCCCTACGGCTATCAGCGCACCGAAGCCAAGCAACTCGAACTGGAATTGGCCCTGAAAGACGGGGCTAACTCGGTAGAGGTAGTGCTGAACACCTCGGCCCTATTCTCGCCCACCTCGGTCTGGCTCAAAATTGAACTGGTCAAACTCGTAGCCCTCGCCCACGCGCAGGAAGTACCGCTAACCGTTATTCTAGAATCGAGCCTGCTCAACGAAGGCCAGTTGGCACAATTAGTAAAAACCGCTACCGATGCGGGGGCTGACTACCTGAAAGATAAAACGGGGGTAGTGCCATCACCTTTCTCGCTGTACCCGGCCATGGCGTTTCGGAAGCTGGTGTCCCGCTCAGTCGGGGTTCGGGTGGTGGCCGATGGAGCTACGGTTGCGGAGATGGAGGCATTGGTGAATGCAGGCGTGGAGCGGCTGGCGGTTGGACGTTTGCCCGCAGTGGGGTAACTTTGCCCGATAACCCCGTTGCTTATGTCGCTCAAGCAGGTTCCCCTTCATCACATCCATCAACAACTTGGCGCGAAGATAGTGCCGTTCGCGGGTTTCGAGATGCCCGTTCGCTACTCCTCCGACCTCGATGAACACCATACGGTACGCAAGGGGGTGGGGATCTTCGATGTCTCCCACATGGGTGAGTTTATCGTCAAAGGTGCCGATGCGCTGGCCCTGATTCAACGCGTATCGGCTAATGATGCGGCTACCCTCTTCGATGGCAAAGTGCAGTATAGTTACCTGCCCAACGAGCAGGGCGGGGTTGTCGATGACCTGCTGGTGTATCAGATCAGCCCGGTTGAATACATGCTGGTGGTCAATGCATCGAACATCGATAAAGACTGGAACTGGATCAGGCAGTACGTGCGCGAAGGCGATTTGCTGGAACTCATCGACATCTCCGACAATACCTGCCTCTTTGCCGTGCAGGGGCCACTAGCAGCTCAAGCCCTGCAGCCGCTCACTAACGCCAAGCTCGACTCCATGAGTTATTACACCTTCGAGAAGGGCGATTTTGCGGGGGAGGCCAACGTCATTATCTCGGCAACGGGTTATACTGGCGCGGGCGGGTTCGAGATTTACGTATCGAATCATCAGGCCGAACAGGTCTGGAACGCCGTTATGGAAGCCGGGCAACCCTTCGGGATTAAACCCATTGGCCTGGGTGCCAGAGATACCCTGCGGCTCGAAATGGGCTACAACCTCTATGGCAACGACATTACCGATACCACCTCACCCATGCAGGCCGGGCTGGGCTGGGTAACCAAATTCACCCACGAGTTTGTGAGTGCCGACCGCTTTAAGCAGGAAAAAACGCAGGGGATTACCCATAAACTCGTTGGCTTTGCCATGATTGACCGGGGTATTCCGCGTGGTCATTATCAACTCTGCGATGCCACTGGGCAACCCATTGGCGAGGTTACCTCCGGTACGCAATCGCCTACGCTGAGTAAAGGCATTGGCATGGGTTACGTACCTGCCCAGTTTAGCAAGCCCGGCACCGAAATCTTTGTGAACGTGCGCGACAAACTCCTCAAAGCCGAAGTTGTAAAAATGCCGTTTATTTAAGTCTGAACTGTGATTACGCTGAGGAACTGATTCCTCATCGTAATCACAGTTCATCTATTTTCTATGAAAAACATTGACGTTTGCCTTACCCCTGATCTGTTGCATTTACACGCCATTGATAACACCATTGTGGTGGTTGCCGATGTATTCCGGGCTACCTCGTGCATGGTTACGGCCTTTGCGTATGGCGTACACAGCATTATTCCGGTAGCAACGGTGGAAGAATGCCGCCTGTTGCAGGGCCGGGGATACATTGCCGCTGCCGAGCGCAACGCCCGCAAGGTAGAAGGGTTTGAACTGGATAACTCGCCCTTTAGCTACATGGACGATAGCCTGTCTGGAGCCGACATTGCCATGACTACCACCAACGGTACCCTGGCCATTACCCGTAGCCGGGCTGCGGTGAAAGTGCTGGTTGGCTCCTTCCTGAATCTCGACGCGGTAGTTAGCTACCTGCGTGGGCAGAGTTACGACGTGCTGGTACTGTGTGCAGGCTGGAAAGGTCGCCCTAATCTGGAAGACACCCTCTTTGCTGGTGCCTTAGCTGAGCGGCTCAAAGACGACTACGCTCCGCAGGAAGACAGTGCCATGATGGCCCAACGGCTCTACTGCGAAGGCAAAAAAAACCTGGTTCATTACCTGGCCAATGCCTCCCACATCCGCCGGTTGCAGCGGCTGGGAATCCAGAAAGACATTGCCTACTGCCTCCAACACGACCTTTATGATGTAGTGCCGGTACTGCGCGGCAGTGCATTGGTAAGAATGGAGGGGTAAGCAAAATCTGTACTTATTGTTCATTCTACGCTGGCCAATATACGCTGAAAGTGGCCCCCTGCCCCACTTGACTTGTGGCCGTAATCGCTCCGCCATGATTCAGGGCTATTTTCTCACAGATTGCTAAGCCAATGCCGGTACCGGCATATTTGCTCTTACCATGTAAGCGATGAAAAACCTGAAAGATGTGTGTGAGATTCTTTTCATCGAAGCCAATACCATTGTCTGCTACGTCAACGCAGTGGTAGGTCAACGCCGGGCGTACTGGTTTTACCGCATCAGGCAGGTCAGTAGCATTCAGGGTTTTGCCGCTAATTCTGATGACAGGCGGCACACTAGCCTGGCGAAATTTTAGTGCATTACTGAGTAAATTTTGAAACAACTGGTTTATCTGAGGCTCAATGCCCTGCACAAATGGCAACCAGTCGACCGTTACTGCTGCACTCAATTCCTGAATATCAGCATCCAGATTCGTCAGTACTACGTTGACCACGCTGGTGAGTGATACCGACACCGTGTCATGCTCGCCAACAGATATGCGGGCGTAGGTCAGTAAATCGCTGATGAGTAGAGACATTCGGTTGGTCGCGGTCAGCATCCGGTTCAAGTAGTCGGCCCCGTCGCCTAACTGCTTACTATACTGCGTATGAAGTATGTCCCCGAACTGTTTAACCTTACGCAGGGGTTCCTGCAAATCATGGCTGGCCACGTAAGCAAATTTTTGCAGGCTGTCGTTCGACCGGCGCAAATCGGTAATCGCGCGGGCCAACTCCTGGGTTCGTTGTTCAACTTGCTCTTCTACCTGCTGGCGGGCAATTACCTGTTCGGTAATTTCATTCACTAAAACCATGACCCCCTGAATAGTGTGATCGGCCGCGTAATAGGGTTCGTAAATAAAATCAAGATACATTTTGTGTGGTTGCCCACCCCGGAACAGATTAATTGATAGCTCCTTGGAAATGAATGCCTCTCCGGTGGTCAGGACCCCTACCAGTAAGGCTTCAAAGCCCTGCCCACGCGCTTCGTTCAAGCCCTCAAAAACTGGCTTGTTAAGCACCTGCTCCAGCGACTTGTCCCAATACTCCAGCATCCGTGCGTTGATAAATTCAACCACAAAGTCAGCACCAAGCAGCAGCGCAATAGCCACTGGTGCCTGAGCCACCAAACTATGAAAGCGTTTTTCGCTGTGTACCAAAGCCTGTATGGATTGCACGGTTTTAGTGGTTTCGGTACAGGTCACAAACACGCCAGCTATGTGCTCAGATTCGTCGTTTACGGGGCTGTAACTGAAGGTCCAATAAACATCCTCAAGCCGTCTGTTCCGATAAATGGGAATGAGCTGATCTTCGCTCCAGGTGGCCTCGCCACTGGCCAGTACCTGGGTAATCAGGGGTTCGATTATAGGCCAGATTTCTGGCCAGACTTCGGCTCCGGGGCTGCCCAGGGCGTTGGGGTGCTTGCCATCATTGCCTAAGCTTGGGCGGTAGGCATCATTATAGAAACACAGATGTTCCGGCCCCCAGAACAGGAACATCGGAAACTTAGAGTTGAGAATAATGCTTAGTGTCGTTCGCAGACTCTGAGACCAGCCTGCGGGATTACCCAGTGATGTCTGATCCCAGCGACAGGCCCGCATCAGCCGACCCATCTCACCGCCCTGCTTAAGGAAAGTGTACTCATTGTTTTGCAGGTTAAAAGGGGTACTCATTGTTCTTCCAGTTGAGTTGCATGAATTAACGAACCAAGTTCGTGTAAGGTAATGAACAACCGGGAATATGTAAGACTATCTACAAAATAGTATGTCTGTCTATACGACCCTGCTTCTACCCCTGCACACAACGACCTGCTCCGATGCCAACTGCTTACTGGGATCGGGTTCCGCAACTGGGCAATTGGGGAGCATCCCAAAAGTACCTACCCTACAATCCCTCGCCCAGAAGCCGTTTAACCTCTAACTGGTTCAGCAGTAGCTGGTATTGATAAGCCAGTTGCGCCAGACGGGCTTCTTCCACGCCGGTTTCGGCACTCTCCAGTTCTACACTGGTAATGACCCCATTTTTCAGCCGGGTCTGGGCAATATCGAGGGCTTTTTGGGCTTGTAATACCTGAATGTTCAGGTTTTCCAGGCGCGTCTGGTTAGCGCGAATGTCGGCATTGACCAGGGCTAAACTCTGGCGGAGTTGGGCATTGGCGGTTTCGACGGCGTAGCGGTTGGCATTGAGCGAATACTGCAACGCCTGGTTTTGCAGGCTCACCCGCTTGCCCGAATAAATTGGGATAGACAAGCCTATACCCGCAGCAACGTTAAATTTCGGGGTATTCACATCAGGAACATACCCATTCTTGAATCCTGCCGACCCGCTAAAACCAAGAGTGGGTTTACCCGCCAGGTTATTGATGCGGATTTCTGTTTCGGAAGCCTGGAGCCGATCCTGCGCCGTGAGTATATCTTTATTGCCTGCCTGGGCAGCCTGCAACTGACCATCAATATCGAAGAGCTGCACCGGGCCGCCAAACTGAAGCGCGTCAGGCCCAACGGTAGGATCGGCCAGGCCGGTCAGAAAGGTGAGGGTTGCCCGCTGCCGTTCTAGCTGGTTTTGCAAGTCAATTTTGCGGTTTTGGGCCGTTTTCAGCCGCACTTGCTGGGTCAGTACATCGTATTGCAGGGCATCACCATTTCGCAGCCGGGTAGCAATCACGGCGATGTTGGCAGCCGCCGTTCTGATGACCGAATCCTGCACGTTGATACTTTTCTGGATAAACCCAATGCCGTAATAGGCAGCAGCCACCTGAAAGGCCAGGTTATGGCGGGTTACCTCCAGCCCCCGCCGGAGCAGTTGCGTATTGTCTTCGGCCCGACGTACATTGGCCTCCGTGCGGCCCCAATCGTAGAGGGTTTGGCCTAAACTCACATTACCGTTGACGTTATGGTTCGGTTGAAACTGAAGGGCTACATCTTTACCATTGAGGGGAAACGTAGCTTTTGGCACTGGATTCACGTAGAGATATGTGGCGTTACCCGTTACAGTGGGTTTCAGCGCAGTGCGGGCAATATCGGCCTGTAGCTCACCTGCTTTTATCTGCTCCTGCTGCTGTTTCAGCACTGGATAATTGGCATTCGCCTGCTCGATTAGGGTTCGCAAATCGGCAGGGATGCCCGTCTGTTGCGCCTGAGCCACGCTGGCAAGAAACAGACAGGCGACTATAAAACGGAGGTATTTCATAATTTAGTTAGTGGTTTATCCACCCAGCCTTACCCTACAGGGAGGGGCAGGGGTGGGGTACGTTTTAGTGTGCGGCATCAGCCACAGCTTTGGCCGTGGCTGCGTCCATTTTTTTAGATTTCAAGAGAAATAACAACGGGAAAGAAAAAACAAAAAATAATCCGGCCAGCCTAAACGTATCCAGATAGGCCAGCATGAGTGCCTGTCGGTTCACAAGCAGGTCTAGGTTGCGGTAGGCGGCCGTGGCGGCATCAAAACTGTTCATACCCCGGCTAATCAGCCCCTGCGTAATAGTAGCAATCCGCTCTACCACCGTTGGGTCGGCGGGCTGAAGGTGAGACACCAGATCGCCCCGGTGTACTGCCGACCGCTGGGTAACGTAGGTATTGGTAATGGCTACACCAAACGCCCCACCCAGTTGCCGCATCATATTCACCAAGGCAATGCCCGTGGGCAACTCCTGCGGCTGCAATGTAGAAACCGACTGGTTGATGAGCGGTACATTGACCAGAGCCAACCCGATGCCCCGGATAATGAGCGCGTAAATAAAGTCGCCCTGGGAGGCATCGGCATTGTAGGTCGACATGGTAAAGCAGAAGGTAGCAAAGGCCACATACCCTGCTATGACAATAAGCCGGGGCGACACCCCTTTAGCCAGCAGACGGCCCGATATAGCAAACATCGGCAGGGTAATTAATCCACCCGGAATGAGCAGCTTACCAGTTTGGGTAGCCGTCATACCCACAATGCGCTGGGCAAACAGGGGGTAAAGAAGTACCGACGTAAATAAGCCATAGCCCACCACCACTACCAGAATACAGCCAATAACCAGGTTGCGATTTTTAAGTACCCGCAAATCTACCACGGGGTTTTTAGTACCCCGAAGCTCCCACCAGATAAACAGCGGAATAGAAATGGTAGCTATAATACTCAGCCATAGAATAATCTTGCTGTCGAACCAGTCGTCCGACTCGCCCCGCTCCAGCACATACTGCAAACTGCCTATCCCAACGGCCAGGAGCAGAATACCAAACTGGTCTATTTGAATGCTCTTGCGGTCGATGTTGATTTCTTCCTCCTTCTTGTCGATAAAGGCCGAACTGAGCAACACTGCGATAATGCCAATGGGTACATTGATGTAGAACATCCAGCTCCAGTGGTAATTGTCGATAATGTACCCCCCTAGGGTTGGTCCCAGGGTTGGCCCCAGTACAATGCCCATGCCGAACAAAGCCGAGGCTACAGCCCGCTGAGCAGGCGGGAAGGCATCGTACATCAACCCCTGCGAGGTGGATAACAGAGCACCGCCACCAATCCCCTGCAAAAACCGGAACGCTACCAGTGTCCATAAATTGGGGGCAATCCCGCAGCCGTAAGAGGCTACCGTAAACAAAATAATGGAAGCGATGTAGTAGTTCTTGCGCCCGAAATACCGCTGCAAAAAGCTCGTCATCGGAATCACAATCACGTTGGCGATGGCATAGGCCGTTACTACCCACGCCACGTCTTCGATGGTTACGCCCAGGTTACCGGCAATGTCGGTCAAGCCAACGTTAACAATCGAGATGTCGATCAGTTCGATAATAGCCGCCGAGATTGCCGTTATCACAACAATCCACCGGCGAAACCCAGTTGGAAAAGCCATAGTTTTTATAGGAGCCTACTTTACTTTTACCTCCGCTTCTACACTCAACCCGGCCCGCAATTGTTCTTTGTATCGTTCCGGATTCAGGATTTCGATTTTCACGGGCACCCGCTGAGTGATTTTCACAAAGTTGCCCGATGCGTTATCGGCGGGGAGCAGCGCAGACTTGGCTCCCGTTGCCTCAGCCAGGGAGGCTACGCGGCCTTTCACGGCCAGGTCGGGGTAGGCATCCAGTTTGATGTCAACCTCCTGACCAATCCGCACTTTTTCGAGTTGGGTCTCTTTGAAGTTGGCCACTACCCAAAAGGTAGAATCGGCCACAATGGTCAGCAGGCTCTGGCCCGGCTGCACGTATTGGCCCGCCACTACGTTTTTACGGCCTATTTTACCAGCAATGGGGGCTTTTACCTGGGCATAACTCAGGCGTAGTTTAGCACTCTCGATAGCGGCCTGTTTCACGTTCAGTACGGCCTCTATTTTCTGGATAGCTGCCTGTGCCCGCTGAATCCCAGCCGCTCCCAATCCGCCACCAACGCGGGCCTGGGCTACCTGCTGTTCAGCAGCATTGAGTTGCCTCGCCTGCACCTCAGCATTGTTCCGCGAATCGTCAAGTTGTTTTTGGGTCAGCGACTGCCCCTGGTATAGATTCTGATCACGGGCAAGGTCGGCCTGGGCTTTGTTGCGCCGGGCAGCCTGCACCTCGGCGTTCGACTGGGCTACCTGCACATTGGCTTTCCCATTGCGGTCAGCCGCATAGGCCGTAGCCAGGTCGGCACGGGCAGTGGCTAAATCGCCCAGGGTCGATTGATAATCGGCTTCAGCCTGTTGGAGGGCTACCGTATATTCCTGCGGGTCGATGGTTACCAGGGGTTGCCCCTGGGTTACGTTAGTATAGTCAGCCACATTTACGGCTGTTACATACCCGGCAACGCGGGCCAGTACTGGTGCCGAGTTGCCTTCTATCTGGGCATTGTCGGTCGATTCGAACTGCTGGCTATGCTGATACGCGTTGAAGCCAAAATAACCCCCAACCAGGAGGACAAGCGCAATAATGATGCGCGGGAGGTACGTTTTCATGGGTGAAGAAGCGGTTTGAGTTGGTTGTTCCGTTACCATAATTGTATGCAGTTACTCTCGACTAAACAAAGTAAATGGTCAACTAATTTGACTAGTGCCAACAAAGGTAAACCAAGTTGACTACATAAGTCAAGTAAGTTGACTATATTTGTACAATTATTTCAGCCGAATTGTTTTCCGTTTTTGCTATTTTTCGCAATGATCTCAGAAGAAGCCAACAAGCCCTTCGATTTCGACTATTTCCGTGCTGTCAGAGACCGGTCGCTGGGGCGGCTTCTGTGGCGTATGAAGCGGTATGTCGATAATATAATGGAACCCCGGCTGCATGGCATGGGCTTCATCGACTTTAAAACCAGTTACCTGATGGTGCTGGGTAATATTGAAGAACACGGGATTACCAACAACGAACTGGCCCGGCGAGCCTGCGTAACCAAGCAGGCCATGAGCAAAGTAGTGAACCTACTGGAACAGGAGGGCTATATCTACACGGAGAAACACGCCACCGACTCGCGCTCCAGCGTGATCTTTCTAAATGAACGCGGTAAAGAGCTACTATGGAGCGTGCAACTGTGTGTAGAAGAGATTAAGGCCAAGTTTTGTGCTATTCTGGGTGAGCCACGCATCGGAGAGATGGTTGAGACACTATATACGCTCATTAATGCCCTCGATAAAGACCCCGCCCCACTCCGGTAGGAATGGGCAATTTTCGGGGAGTTTCTAACATTCTTTGTTATGGGGAGTTTCTACCAAAGAGACGATGAACAACGTATGGAAACTCAACACGACAATTTAGGAATAGCCCCCGTTGCTCCGCTAGCTACGGGGTCGAGCCAGGTAAATGTTGGCTCAACCGAGCGAATCATTTCAGCCACGGCGGGTGCGTTACTCACTACGCTTGGTTTGCGGCAGGGCAGTTTGTTAGTCACCCTGCTGGGTGGCTACGTGCTCTATCGCGGAGCCACCGGCTATTGCCCCATCAGCACGGTTATTGGCCGCGACACGTCCGATGCCGATAGCCAACCCGAACCGCTGGAGATTACAGGGATGGTTACGGTAAACAAGCCCCGCCCGGAGGTGTACCAGTTCTGGCGCCAACTCGAAAACCTGCCCCTGTTTATGCGCCACCTCAAGCGGGTGACTCAACTGGACAATCGGCGGTCGCATTGGGAGGCTCAGGTGGCTAGTAGCAACCCCGTAGCGCAGACACTGGGACAAATTGCCTGGGATGCTGAAATTCTGGATGAAGACGAAAACAACCGGCTCATCTGGCGGTCGGTACCCGGAGCGTCGTGGGATAACGCCGGCGAAGTCCGGTTTCTGGACACCCCCGGCGGCAATGGCACCGATGTGATTGCCACCATCCGGTTTACGCCCCCCGCTGGTCAGTTAGGTGAGGTCGTAGCAGGCTGGTTCTACACCACCCTGCGCGAGATGATTACCAAAGACATTCAGGGGTTTAAACATTATATGGAAACGGGTGAGGGCCTGTCGGATGAACTGCCTTTGCAAGAGAGCGAGGTAGGCGGGCTGGGGATAAGTTAGCCGCTTTACACAGGGTGAATTAAGTGATTTTCCATCCCCAAAGGCTATTACCTTTGGGGATTTTGCTTGTAAAATAACCTTCGCTTCAATAGAATATCAGTTTATAAATGCCCAAATAGTAGATACTCCGTCTGGCAAACTTCAGCTTGGACTCCCTTAACCAACGGCAACCTTTCCTGTAAGCCACTTGTTTTGTTGTATATGGCAGAATTTGATTACAAAGCGGAGTTAGCTAAAGTGCCGCATGAGCCGGGCGTATATCGGTATTTCGATGCCACAGGCGAGGTGATTTATGTGGGCAAAGCGAAAGACCTGAAGAATCGGGTTAGCAGTTACTTTACCAATTCGAAGCAACACGACCGCAAAACGCTGCGGTTGGTGAGCCAGATCCGGAAAATTGAGTTCACCATTGTCCATACCGAATTCGACGCGCTGCTGCTTGAAAATCAGCTCATCAAACGCTACCAGCCGCGTTATAATATTCTGCTGCGCGACGATAAGACCTACCCGTTTATCTGCGTTACCAACGAGCATTTTCCCCGTGTGGTTACTACCCGGCGTATCGAGCGGGGGACAGGTACGTTCTACGGGCCGTTTTCGCAGTTAAAGCCTATGTACACCGTTCTGGATATGTTTCAGCAGTTGTTTACCCTGCGTACCTGCAATTACAACCTCGCCCCCGAAAACATTGAAGCGAGTAAGTACAAGGTTTGCCTGGAATACCATATTGGCAACTGCAAAGGCCCCTGCGAAGGCAAACAGAACGAGCCTGACTATACTAAAGACATCGAGCAGGTACACGCTATTCTGAAAGGCCAGCTAAAACCCGCGCAAGATTATTTTAAAACCCGGATGGTAGAGGCTGCTAACGACCTGGCGTTTGAACAAGCCCAGAAATACAAGGAACGGCTCGATGTATTGCAACGGTTTCAGAGCAAATCAACGGTGGTAAACCCCAAAATTGCCGATGCCGATGTGTTTACTATTGCCTCCGACGAAACGGCTGCCTATGTCAATTTCATGAAGGTAGTCAACGGCACTATTATTCAGGCGCATACGGTGGAGGTGAAAAAGAAGCTGGATGAAACCGATGCCGATTTACTAACCATGCTGGCCCTGGAGTTTCGGGAGCAGTATGGATCACAGGCCAAAGAGATCATCACCAACATTCCGCTGGAAACAGATTTACAGGCCGAAATTACAGTGCCGCAGATTGGCGACAAAAAGAAACTGCTGGACATGTCGCTGAAAAACGTGCTGTACTTCCGGCGCGAGCGGCAGGAGCGGGCAGCCTCCGAAGCTACGGCCAATGCCAGCAAAAAAGACCGGGTACTCATCCGACTCAAAGCAGATTTGCAGCTCAAAGCACTGCCCCGGCGCATCGAGTGTTTCGACAACTCCAACATTCAGGGCACCAATCCAGTGTCGGCAATGGTGTGTTTTATTGACGGGAAACCAGCCCCCAAAGAGTACCGGCATTTCAGCATTAAAACGGTGATTGGCCCGAACGATTTTGCCTCGATGCACGAGGTAGTCACCCGCCGGTATATGCGGATTCTGGATGAGCAGAAAGAATTGCCTGACCTGATTGTAATCGACGGAGGCAAGGGCCAACTCAGTTCCGCCTGCGACGCGCTGAAAGCCCTCGACCTGTATGGCAAAATCCCCATCGTGGGCATCGCTAAGCGATTGGAAGAAATCTATTTCCCTGAAGATAGCCTGCCCCTCTACATCGACAAGAAATCCGAATCGCTGAAGCTTATCCAACGCTGCCGCGACGAGGCTCACCGGTTTGCTATTACCTACCACCGTGATAAACGCAGCCGCAACAGCCTGATTAGCGAATTGGAAAACATCGAGGGGATTGGCAAGAAAACAGCCGCTACACTGCTGAAATACTTCAAGGGCGTAACCAAAATCCGGGAAGCCGCTGTAGAAGATATTGCCACCGTTGTGGGTAATGACAAAGCCCGGAAAGTGAAACAGTATTTTGAAACACTAGAGCAATAAAAAAGGCCGCAAAAGCGGCCTATTTTATTTCTCTAGTGTTTCAAAATACTGTTTCACTTTCCGGGCATTTTCATTACACACAACGGTGGCAATATCTTCTACAGCTGCTTCCCGGATTTTGGTTACGCCCT
>JBBQUC010000010.1:0-20070 GCA_038212815.1 Cytophagales bacterium | reverse complement strand
GGGGGGCGTCGGCCACCCGGCCCGGCAGATCAAAGGTAAAACGTTGGGTTTGGGTTCGGTCGGTATCAAAATAATCACCAATCCACTCCCGCCCCGACTGCACCCGGTTCACAACATCCTCCTCCCGAAACACATAGTCATCAAAAACCGTAATAATGGGCTGGCTAGCGATGTTGACCGGTAATGAGGTGGTGGCTGACCGGTCAACAATACGCTTACCGGGGGCATTGCTTAGCGTAAGAAAATAAAAGGTAGTATCGGCGTAGGGATTAAGTTGATGGGTTAATTTGTGGCTAGTGGAGTCGTAGCGTATCGTTGCGGTACTCTGCCCAAAAAACAGCAGCGCATCCCCGGCATCAAACCGGCCATCGCTTTCGCCCGTCACCTGAATAGCATTCTCCAGCAAGTCAGCAGGTCGGGGAGCCGCGTTAGCCTGGGGCAGTGCAGCCCCCCCATTCCCGTACAGTCGAAACTGGCGCGGGTCGGCAGTGGCAAAGGCGGGATTATAGGTAAGCAGGGTGGACTGATCGAGCCGATAAACGCCGGTTTGGGTAACGCCAATTTTCAGCCACGGCCCACTACTCAGCACCGATTGCGCGTGTAAAGTACTGAATAAGGTACAGTGGATAACAACTACCGCAAATACCGTTCTCCTAACTATCCATCCTACGTTATCCATTGTGCGTTATTCAGTCATTACCTTCACAACCGCATGGCCCAAAATAGTGTAGGGACGGCCTGAAGGCACTTCTTTACAAACGATACGGGTTCGGCGTAATGCACCCCGTCGAAAACTTTTTTTATGAAATTGAAACAGCGTCCCTTCAGGCAAGTCTTGTAGCAAATGACCAGTAACAGGCATTGGGGCCTCAACCAATCGTAAAGCCTGACTTAAGGGTGCATTGGCCGATGTAGTGGCGGTTGGCTTTTGCAGATAGCTACACAACGGATTCAGCACTTCGAGTGAAAACACCGCTTCGGTGAGCAGGGGTTGCATCAGGTTCTGGAAAGCTCGTTGCCAGGCTGGGCCATGCGGCTTTGGCTTACTAACGCGCAATAGGGTTTGCCGCTGCCGTTGATACGCCTGGTAAACAGCAGCATGAGCAACTTCATGAATATACGTAATCAAAAAAGCAGGCGGGGGCAGATCAGCATTGACTGTAATAAGGGCCTTCCCCGTAGGCAACACCCGAAAATCGCCCAGGCGACTTCGGCGGGGAGGCTTCACCTGGAAAACAAACTCATACTGTGCCTGAAGGTGCTGACAATAGAACACAGCCGAGGGTGGTACAAACGGAGAGAATGAAACTGTCAATGCAGATAAAATGAAAAAAGCCCTATAAAAATAGGGCTTTTTTCGGAAAAGAGCAGTGGCTTTTGGCCAGTGTCACTTATTTCTTGGTGGTATCAGCAGCCATCGTCGAAGCTGAATCCGTAGCCATCGTGGCGGCCGAATCCGTGCTCATCGCTGAGCTATCCGTAGCCATAGCTGCGGTCGACTCCGTGGTGGTAGTGGTTTCTTCAGTTTTAGGCTTGCTTTCGCAGGCAGCAAAGGTCAGCGTAGCGCCGATAAAGAGAAGAGCAAATACTTTTTTCATTTCCTTAGATGATTTTTTAGGTTTACGTACAAAAGTACAAGAGTAATTGAATAATCCAAAATAATCCTCAAAATTATTTTTAAATCGCAGATTTGTCTTGGAAAAATCTATAATTTAGTCCATTTAACCACCAGAGTATTCTAAGTACACAACTAGTCTTTTTTTACACTACTCGTCTTTTACACTACTCGTCGCGTTGTCGGTTGCCTTTCAGCCGGTCATATACGCCCGTACTCCGAAACGTCAGGAGCTTATGGCCAAAATAATTAGCCAGAAAGCTGAAGCCCATGCCTACCACGTGCGATCCTTTCTCGCGCCAGAAGATAGATAGCTTGGGGAAGAGTGGGTTGGCTACCCACGCTAGTGTACCTGCCGCCACGCCAACCTGCACCACCCATGCCACCAAGGCAATAATGATAAATTTAATCATCTCGCGGCTGGTATTACCTGTCTGCCTGGCCGAAAAAGCAAAATTTTTGGTGGGGATAAAGCTAACTATAGTGGCGGTTAGATAGCCCAAAAACACACTGGTATTGAAATCGAAGTGAAGCCGGTAAAAAATCTGACTGAAAAAATTGACTGAGGCACCCAATAGCGCAGTCAGAAAAAAGGAGAAGAAATCCTTATAGCGATTATAGAAATCTGATTGCTTGATAATGCCCACGTCCACCGGCTTACACGAAATTAAGTAACTTAACAGGCAAAAATACACATTTTGGCTGCCTTAGCACCAATGATTGATTTAAAGGGATTAATTGATCCTAAATCAATCCCTGAATTAACCCCGGCGCAATGCCCAATAAAATGGTCAGCACGGTGGCAGTAATCAAGACAAACCGGTAAAAAGGGGCTACCCGTATTGCTCCCCCCTCCCCATCGCGGAAGTACATGGCAATTACTACCCGGAAGTAATAATAAATACCTACCGCCGACATCAAGACGGCCACCACCAGCAGCCAGATAATTCCCTTGTCGATAGCAGTCGAGAACACCAGAAACTTACCCCAAAACCCCGCCGTAAGCGGAATACCAGCCAGCGACAACATGGATACAGTCATCATAAAACTCAAGAGCGGATTTTGCCGGGCAAGGCCATTGAAAACCTCATAGTTTTCGTTGGGTTTAGCGGGAACCAGTTCATTGGACTGCTTTTTAGCCACTAGCAACAAAACACCAAATGCGGTGATGGTAGCCAGTGAATAGGCCAATGAATAGACCACTAATGCTTGTTTCGATTGTGGGCTTAACCCTACCAGTGCAATCAGCATATACCCGGCATGAGAAATGCTCGAATACGCCATCATACGCTTAAAACTGCTCTGATACACAGCGGTGATATTGCCCGCCAAAAGCGTCAACACTGCAATAGCAGCCAGAATAACCCACCATAGCTCGTACATGCTCCCGAAGGCTCCCGACAGTACCCGCAGCAACGCTGCAAACCCCGCCGTTTTCACTACGGTTGACATAAATGCCGTAAATAACGTTGGTGCTCCATCATACACGTCGGGAGTCCAAAAATGAAACGGGGCCGCCGATACTTTGAACAACATACCAATCAGCAGCAGTAACAGCCCCATCAGTAACAGAATCACGTTGCCCCCAGTAGGGTTAGTCAGTATATACGCTTTAATTCCCTCTACAGTAAAGCTACCCGTGGCACCATACAACAGGGCCATTCCGAACAGCAGAATACCCGTGGCAAAGGCTCCCATCAAAAAATATTTCAGGGCAGCTTCGTTCGAGCGCAGGTTTCGTTTGTCGCTACCGGTCAGGATATACATGGCTACCGACAGGATTTCGATTCCCACAAAGAGCATAATCAGGTTCTCAAAACTGATCATCATAATGGCTCCTACCAGCGAGAACAGCAGCAGGGCATAATACTCGGCAGGTTGCGCGTCTTCATCATCCAGAAAACTACTCGATAACGCCACGACCATAAACGCCGATAACAGCACAATAACTGTGAATAAAATCGACAGCTTATTGGTGACCATCATGCCATTGAAATAGGCAAATGTCCCGTTCCAGTCGGTAAAGGCAGCTCCGAGCGAAGCCAGCAAAAACAGCAGGGTGGCGGGCAATAGCAGGGCACGGTTTTTCAGAAAGCCGAGAAACAGCAGTAAAATTCCAAAAGCAGAGAGCAGAATGATGGAGAGCATAAGGAGTCTATTGGCCCATATACTGCAACAAATTGGTCACAGCGGGTTGGGTTAATGTAAGGAATGAGTTGGGATACAGGCCAATCCAGAACACAAAGAAACAGAGTATGGCCAGCACATAGCTTTCCGTACCCATCACATCGGCAAAATCTTCGGTGCGGGTGTTGGCATCGCCAAACATGCTTTTCTGATACATACGCAGCATATATACGGCCCCCAGAATGATGGTTAGCCCGGCAACAAACCCAATGTATGAATTGTAGGCATACACGCCCGACAGCAGCATAAACTCACCAATGAAGCCATTGGTCAGGGGCAGAGCCACACTACCCAGCAAAATAATCATGAAATAAACCGTGAGCCGGGGCGTAGTGCGGGTAATGCCCCCCAGTTGGTCGAGCATGCGGGTGTTAGCCCGGCTGAAAATAATTTCGGCGATAAAAAATAAGCCTACCACGTTGATTCCGTGCGCCAGCATCTGCACCAGTGCCCCCTGCAACCCACCCGCTGTTTGCGAGAACACGCCGGCAGCCATTAGCCCCACATGTGCAAATGACGAGTACGCAATGAGTCGCTTCATATCGCGCTGCCGAATGGCAATGATCGACCCATACACAATGCCAATTACCGACAGCACAATGGCTGTTTGACCCCAGGCATCGACCCCTACCGGCACAATGGGCAGAATAAACCGAATGACCCCGTAAACGCCCATCTTCAGCATAATTCCTGCCAGCAGCATCGTAGCCGGTGTCGGCGACTCAACGTACGTATCGGGTTGCCAGGTATGGAATGGAAACACGGGCATTTTGATAGCAAAGGCAATAAAAAAGGCCCAGAATAGCAATCCCTGTGCCTTTGGGGGGAGGTTGAGGTTATAAAAATCGGTGATCGTTGCCGAGTGGGGCGCGGGGGTTTGGTAATAAAGGTAGATGAGAGCCAGCAGCATAAACAAGCTGCCAAAAATGGTATAGAGAAAGAACTTGAAGGTAACGGCAATCCGGTTTTCGCCCCCCCACAAGGCCGCTAGAAAATAAACCGGGATCAGGGCTGCCTCAAAATAGAGGTAAAACAGAAACCCATCGCGGGCGGTAAACACCCCCATTAGCGCAGCCTGCATGAGCAAAATGAGGGCGTAAAATGTGGCGGGTCGGTCGTAGGTTTGCCGGAACGAAGACAGGATGATGAGCGGAGTAAGCAAACCGGTAAGCAGTACCAGCAACAGGCTAATGCCGTCGATACCGGCACTAAACCGAATACCGGTATTGGCAATCCAGGCATAATCGAAACCAAACTGCGACTGAGCATCAGGCGTAAAGGTGGCGAATACATACCCTGCCAGTGCTAACTCGACAATGGCCGCGCCCAGCGCTAACTGCCGTGTGGCATTGCCCTTGACAAGCAGAATCAATACGGCCGCCAGCGCGGGAAACAGGAGAAGCGAAAGTGTCAGCATATAGGTTGCTGTTTGTAGTTAATCGGTTAGGGTTCGTCAATAATCAGCATTATGCCTCGCCACAACCGATTAACTACAAACTCGATTTAAAACTTAACAAAGAACCGCAGCGCAATAATGGTGGCAATACTTAGCACCATCATCAGCACGTAAAAGCTGGTAGAGCCATTTTGCAGTCGGCGCAACTGCCCCGCTGCCATTCGTACCAGCCAGGCCAGTCCATTCACAATCCCGTCGATAGCAAATTCACCGAAACTGTAAAACCCATCGCCCAGACCGCGTATGGGCCGCACAATCAGGGCTTCGTACAATTCGTCGATATAGTATTTGTTATAGATCACCTGCTGCGGCAGCGAGCGTTCGGTAGAGTCAGGTGCGGGTACTGCCCGACGTTGTACGTACATTACGTAGGCCACAATGAGCGATAGCAGAGCCACCCCTGCCGATACAGCCATGAGTATGTACTCGGTGCTGTGTTCCATTGCTGACTCGGCGAAAGCATCGGGGTTGACCTGCCGCGACCCTTCGTAAAGAGGGGCCATAAACCGGCTTAACCAGCCCCCGGCATCACCCGGCAGGTTGATGGCCCCGCCAACAACCGACAGTACGGCCAGCACCATCAGGGGTAGGGTCATGGTCAGGGGCGATTCGTGGAGGTGATGCCGTTGCTCATCAGTGCCGCGAAACTCGCCAAAGAAGGTTAAAAACAGCAGCCGGAACATGTAGAACGAGGTTAGCCCTGACCCCAGCACTCCCAATACCCACAGCACTTTGTTATGCGCAAACACATGGGCCAGAATTTCATCTTTCGAGAAGAAACCGGCAAAGGGCGGCAAACCCGAAATAGCAATGGTACCAATCAGGAAGGTCCAGAACGTAACGGGCAGGTATTTCCGTAGGCCACCCATCTTCCGAATGTCTTGTTCATCGCTCATGGCATGAATAACACTACCCGCGCCCAAAAACAACAGGGCTTTAAAGAACGCGTGGGTAATTACGTGGAACATGCCAGCGGTGTAGGCAGTAGCACTCAGCCCCAGAAACATATACCCCAACTGCGACACGGTGGAATAGGCCAGCACCTTTTTAATATCATTTTGTAGCAAGCCGATGGAAGCCGCCAGCAGGGCCGTAGCGATGGCAATGCCGCCAATAATCTCCAGGGTGAGCGGTGCCAGGGTATAAAGCACGTTCGACCGTGCGACCATGTAAATCCCCGCCGTGACCATCGTAGCCGCGTGAATCAGGGCTGAAACGGGCGTTGGACCAGCCATTGCATCGGGGAGCCACGTATAAAGGGGTATCTGCGCCGATTTACCCATTGCCCCCACAAACAGCAGCAGGGTAATGGCCAGCACCGTAGTATCGCCTACGCTCAGGTTGGCCGCCTGACTAAAAATATCGGAGTACTCGACCGAGCCGAAGGTATTCATCAGCAGAAAAATACCCAGCAGAAACCCCAGATCGCCAATGCGGTTCATTACAAAGGCTTTGCGGGCGGCATTGTTATAGCTGGTATTGGTGTTCCAGAAGCCAATGAGCAGGTATGAACATAACCCTACCCCCTCCCAGCCAATAAACATGATGACGTAGTTTGACCCCATCACCAGCAGCAGC
This sequence comes from Cytophagales bacterium, assembly GCA_038212815.1. Classification (GTDB taxonomy): domain Bacteria; phylum Bacteroidota; class Bacteroidia; order Cytophagales; family Spirosomataceae; genus JBBQUC01. The sequence goes on along the minus strand of JBBQUC010000010.1, from coordinate 13,234 downwards.
ATAAAGAACAGAAACAGGTTCAGAAACGCCATGAACTTGCCGTAGCCCACATCATGGTGCATGTACCCAATGCTGTACAGATGAATCAGCGAGCCAACGCCCGTAACGACCAGCAACATCAGCAACGACAACTGGTCAATCTGGAACGAAAACCGGATGGGCACCTCCCCTACAGTCATCCAATCGAAGAGTTCAGCCTTGATGGGGCTGGCATCGTTCATGACCTGCGCCGATGCCTGAAAGGCCAGGAACAGATAAACAGAGATGATAAACGAAGCCAGAGCCGCAACGGTGGCAATCAGCCCTACGGCACCCGTTGGCACCCGTCGGAACCCCAACCCATTGATAATAAAGCCCAGTAACGGGAAAAGCGGAATCAGAATACAGAGTAAGTCAGTCGTCTGCATGGAGGGAAGGTTATCCTTTTAATTTATTGAGCAGACCCACGTCGATAGAGCGGGTGTTGCGGTAAATCATCACAATAATGGCCAGCCCTACCGATACCTCGGCGGCAGCAACAGCCATGATAAAAAAGACGAACACCTGCCCCGCCGGATCGGAGCGGTAGGATGAGAACGCAATAAGCAGCAGATTCACGGCGTTGAGCATCAACTCAATAGACATGAAAATAACAATAGCATTGCGCCGGGTTAGCACCCCAATGATCCCAATAACGAACAGGGCCGTACTGATAATGAGGTAATAACTGAGCGGTATCTGCTGAATAACGTCCGGTATAGTAGCGATTGACTGCGTTGGCTGCATAGTGGCCGGTAGGGTAAAATCGGGGCAAAGGTAGAAAAATTTCGGTTCAACTACCGCTTACCGGCTCCGTTTAGCCCGTTGCTGAACATCCGCAGCCGAATTTCGGTAAGCCGCCGTTTGGTATCGAGCGCAAAGTCGCCCTTCAGTATCCAGTCGTAAAAGGAGGGTTCGGTTTGGAGTACATCCAGCACCTTTTTGCCGGTATGCTTCCCAAAATTAAAGACTTCCTCATTTTTATCGTTATACACCATACGTCCGGCCAGGTCAACGTTGTTGGTACGGGCAATGGCGTGGAGCAGGTCAACATCATTGGTCAGTACAAATTCTTCCTTCCGCTGTTCATCGCGGATAATCCGTCCCGTATGTTTTTGTAAAATAGAGTCCAGAATCTCGAAGGTAGCCAGGGTATCGGCCTCGGCACCGTGCGCCCCAATTAATTCTTTGTTGCAGAAAAAACGGTAAGCAGCCGAGAGGTTGCGCGGCTCCATGAGGTGATAAATACGCTGCACATCCACCAGCCGGCGGCCCTTCATGTCGAAGTCAACGTTAGCCCGCAGGAACTCCTCCATTAGCAGCGGAATATCGAACCGGTTGGAGTTGAACCCGGCTAAATCGCAGCCTTCCAGAAACTGAACCAGTGTGCGGGCAATAGCCTTAAATACTGGCGCGTCTTTTACATCATCGTCGTAAATACCATGAATCAGGCTGGTTTCCAGTGGAATAGGGATGCCCGGATTGACCCGATGCGTTCGCACCTGCATCTCACCCCCCGGCAGGGCTTTAGCAATGCAGACCTCCACAATCCGGTCTTTTACAGTACTGACTCCGGTGGTTTCGAGGTCGAAGAAGGCAAGCGGCTTTTTCAGTATAAGTTGATGCATCATAGACAGGTGCCGGGGTTATGGTTTGCAAAAATAAGCACGTTTTGGCCATTGCCAATCGTACCTTTGTTGAGTACATTCATTAAATCACGTTGAAACTACCCCATATCGTCGTTATTATCCCCGCCTTTAACGAAGAAAACTCGGTTGGTCAGGTCGTCCGCGACATTCCAGCCGATATAGTGGACGAGGTGGTTGTGGTGAATAACAACTCCAACGACCAAACTGCCGTTGAGGCCACCCGCGCCGGGGCAACTGTGGTCGATGAACCCGTACCGGGCTACGGGCGGGCCTGCCTGCGGGGTATGGCCTACGTGCAGCAGCGAGAACAAAAACCCGACATCATCGTTTTCTTAGATGCCGACTACTCCGATTACCCCGCTGAGATGACCGGGTTAATTGCCCCTATTCTGGCCGATAAAGCCGATATGGTGATTGGCTCGCGGGCATTGGGCAACCGGCAGCGCGGCTCCATGACCCCACAGCAAGTGTTTGGCAACTGGCTGGCCACCTCGCTCATGCGCTGGTTATACGGGGTTAACTACACTGATTTGGGTCCCTTCCGGGCCATTCGGTATAACCAATTGCTGGCCCTCGATATGCAGGACAAAACCTACGGTTGGACGGTAGAAATGCAGATTAAAGCCGCTAAACAGGGCCTGCGGGTGCTGGATGTGCCGGTCAATTATCGCCGACGCATTGGCCACTCAAAAATTTCGGGAACGGTGAAAGGTACAGTGCTGGCAGGGTACATGATTCTGAAAACAATTTTCCACTACAGGTAACCAATAGATTCATCTTGACCACTACTGAGTAGTACTACGGTGGGATACCCCCACCTCATCAATGGAAGCGGTTATTTTAGCCCTCTACGCGCTCACGCTGATCCTGCTGTTCGTATATAATCTCGGACAGTTGAGCCTGATCGTCATTTATTTGCGGTCGGAGCGCAGGCGGAAAGCTATTCAGCTACCCCCCGAACGGGTCGATGAAGGTACACTGCCCGTTGTGACAGTGCAGCTGCCGGTTTATAACGAACGCTACGTAATTGAGCGGCTGATCGATGCTGTGGCCGCACTCCAGTACCCAAAATCCAAACTCGATATTCAGATTTTAGACGATTCGACCGATGAGACTGTTGACCTGATTGCCCAGAAAGTGACTCAGTACAAGGCTCAGGGGTTCCAGATTACCCACATCCGCCGACCAGAGCGGACGGGCTTCAAGGCAGGAGCATTAGGGTATGGATTAACCCTGGCGAAGGGAGAGTTTATTGCTATTTTTGATGCTGATTTTGTTCCCGAACCCCATTTTCTGCTCCAAACCATTCCCCACTTTACCGACCCACACATCGGCATTGTGCAAACCCGTTGGACGCACCTTAACGAGAACTACTCGCTGCTCACTCAGCTACAGGCTTTTGGCCTGAACGCTCACTTTTTTATTGAGCAGGGGGGCCGCAATGCCGCCGATTTCTTCATGAATTTCAACGGCACGGCGGGCGTATGGCGCAGGCTGGCCATTGTCGATGCCGGGGGCTGGAGCAGCGACACCCTGACCGAAGACCTCGACTTGAGCTATCGCGCCCAGTTAAAAGGCTGGAAGTTCATGTATCGCGAAGACATTGGCTCCCCCGCTGAGTTGCCCGTGGCGATGAACGCCCTTAAATCGCAGCAGTACCGCTGGATGAAAGGGGCTGCCGAGTGCGCCCGTAAAATTATGCGTACCGTGGTGAGGGCTAAGGGAGTGCCACTCGCCAACAAACTTCACGCTGGTTTTCATCTATTTAGCAGTTCTACCTTTGTGCTAGTGCTGGCCTTAGCCATACTGAGTGTGCCAGTGCTATATATCCGCAGTCGCCACCCAGAGTGGGCCGTTGCCTATTACCTCATCAATTTTTTTCAGGTCAATCTGCTCATTTTGATTGCCTTTTATGGCATTCCGTTCTGGCTCACCAAAACGCACAACCGGGCCAGATTTGTATGGGTGTTTCCTATGTACTCCTCCCTGATGATGGGCTTGTCGCTGCACAACACCATTGCCGTTGTGGAGGGGTTTCTGGGGCGTAAAACCCCCTTCGTGCGTACCCCCAAGTTCAACGTCAACACCGCTCATGATAGCTGGTCGGGCAATGTGTATCTGAGTCGCAGTTTCTCGTGGCTAACCGTGCTGGAAGGGCTACTGCTGCTGTATTTCGTGGGTGGTATTGCCCTTGGCCTGTACCTGCACGATTTCAGGATGTTGTTCTTTCATACCATGCTGGCAGTTGGGTTCGGGCTGGTGTTCGTATATTCGCTGCTGCATAGTCTGCGCCTGAATCGCGGGGCCGGTGCATTGACATGACCTTCTCTCCTATCCGCCTGGGCTGGATTATCCTGTCTGCTGCGCTATACGTACTAATCGCCTACAACATTCCCCGCCAGCAATTCGGGGCTTTTTTCGGTCTTAATACCCTGCTTTTCTGGGGCTATTGGCTACGCATCCAGCCACTTATTAGTACCCCGCTCCTGGCTAAAGAGTATGTAAACGCTTCGCCCGACCATTTCCTGTTTGGGGCTGCTATCCTATTCCGGCTGTTACTGCTGGTGGCCCCGCCCCAACTCTCCGACGACTACGCCCGGTTTATCTGGGATGGTCGGTTACTGACGCATGGCTACAATCCGTACCTGTACCTGCCCAGTCAATTGCTCAACACGCCAGTGGCCCTGGTGGCAGGTCTGGATCAATCGCTGTTTGCTACCCTTAACTCGCCCGACTATTTTACGGTTTACCCACCCGTCAACCAGGCCCTGTTCGCGCTATCGGCCTGGGCATCGCCCCACAGCCTGCCGGGAGCTATTTTCTGGTTACGCGTACCCATTATACTGGCCGAATGCGGGTCAATCTGGCTACTGGTACAGATACTACACCGGCTGGGCCAAAACCCGAATGGCGCACTCCTCTATGCCCTGAATCCGCTGATCATTCTGGAACTGACGGGCAATGTGCATTTCGAGGCCGTTATGATTTTCTTTTCGCTGCTGGCGGTATGGCTGCTGGTGCCACCCAAGCCTAACTGGTTGTGGAGTGCGGGCGCGTTGGCTCTGGCTATTGGCACCAAACTCCTGCCTTTGCTACTCTTGCCCGTATTGGTCCGGTATCTGGGCTGGCAGCGGGGACTGCGCTATGCCTTGCTGACGGGCATACTGACGCTGCTGCTGTTTCTGCCCGCTGCCAGTATGGCCCTGGTGCAAAACATGGGGGCAAGCCTGAATCTGTATTTCCAGAAATTCGAGTTCAATGCCAGCGTTTATTACCTGGTACGGATGGTGGGCTACTGGGTGAAGGGATATAACATCATTGCCAAAGCCGGGTTCTGGTTGCCTGTTGTCAGCACCCTCAGCATTCTTTGGCTGGCCTTTACCCGTCGCCCTATTGCCTTGCCGGTTCGGGTATTGGCTTCGCTCACCGTTTATTACGCCTTCTCTACCACTGTTCACCCCTGGTATGCCACTACCCTGGTTGCCACGGCCGTGTTTACCCGGCTTCGATACCCGCTTATCTGGTCGGGGCTGATTCCGCTTTCGTATGCAGCCTACAGTGCCCAACCGTATCAGGAAAACCTTACCCTGACGGCCCTGGAGTACGGACTGGTGCTGGTGGTTGGTATCTGGGATTGGCAACAGACCCGCCGAATGGCAGCAATGGGGGTTAGAGAATAAGCACCAGGGTACCGCCAATAATCAGGGCCGCACCGAGGGCCGCTTTCCAGGTCAGCACCTCGCCCAGAAAAAGCACTGACAGCACAATGGCAATGGCTACACTGAGTTTATCGACCGGGGCCACCTGCGAGACTTTACCGAGTTGCAACGCCTTGAAATACAGAATCCACGACAGCCCCGTGGCAACCCCAGACAGCCCCAGAAACAGCCAGTTTTGCCGGGTCAGCACGGGCAACCCGGCCTGCTCGCCCCGCGCCAAAACAATACCCCAGGCCACCACCAGAATAACCACCGTGCGGATAGCCGTAGCCAGGTCGGTATTAACGCCCTTAATCCCAATTTTGGCCAGAATGGCCGTTAGAGCCGCAAATAGAGCCGACCCCAGTGCATACATCCACCACATAGTTTCTTTGGTTAGCGCGGTTTTTCTTTCTAAACAAACGTACGCGTAAAAGCTGAGTTATTGCCGATACCCTACTAAACGCTCCCCGCCAACTCTAGCCTAAATTCATGCTCCTTTTTATCAGCATCATACGTATAGCTAAGGCTCAGTCCGTAACGGGTAGCAATTTGCCGGGCAATGGCCAACCCCAGGCCCGTAGCATCGGGCAGGGCAGGGTTTTTCACGAAGCGGTCGAACAGGGTTTCGGCAGGAAATGGCAACGGCTCACCCGTATTCGCTATCGTAACCGATGCGGCTGTAACCGCGCAGGTCAGGCTACCCCCAACGGGGGCATGCCGAATGGCGTTACGGAGCAGGTTGCCCAGCAGCACCTCAGCCAGGTGCAGGTTCATCAGTACTTGGCTGTTGCCCACCTGCGTATGATGCACTACCAACGCCTTGTGCTGGATAAAATCGGTGTTGGCGGTGAGTAACTTAGCCAGTACAGTGCCAAGCGACACGGGTTGTGCCTCGGCAAATTGCTGGTTTTCAATCTGGGTGAGCAGCAGCAGTGCCCGGTTGATATGGGCCAGTCGGCGGGCAGCATCAGCGGCTTGCTGCACGTGAATCAGGTCGGCCTCCGAGCGGGTTTCGGTCTGGAAGAGCAGTTCCAGTTGCGCCAGAATAACCGCTACCGGCGTTTGCATCTCGTGCGATGCATTCTCGGCAAACTGCTTTTGCGAAGCATAAGCAGCCTGGTTGCGGCTAATCAGGCTGCCAAGTGCGCGGTGCAGTTCGCCAAACTCGGCCACCTGCGTTGCGGGCCAAACCGGAGTGGGGTCAGCCTCCAGCCGAAACTGCCGAATGCGGTGGAGGGCATCAGTAAAGGGATGCCAGAGCCGCCGGGTTGTTTGCCGATTGATGACCCCCAGGCCTAGCAACAGCAGCATGAATATGCCCGTTTGTAACCCCGTAATGGTCATAATAAAATCGTCGCTCTCAACCAGCGACTGCCGGATGAGCAGCCGGTACGGTTGCCCGCCAATGCGCAAACTGCTGGCCAGTTCGCGGTGGGGTTCCCATTCGTGCAGATAAGGCAGGTAATATACGGTGTCGTACAGGCGGTCGGGCAAAGCGGGGGTTCGGCTGGGGGTCAGGTGAACGTTCGAGTCGGTATAGGGCAAATAGCGGAGTAGTTGTGAATTGGCAACGGGGAGCAGTCGGCTCAGTTCACTCTTGCGCGACAGCAGGGCTTCGTCAACATCCTGCACCACTAAATGCCGAATGAGCACAAACGAGAGCGGAATGCTCAGCAGCCAGAGCAATCCTGCCAGGGCAGCATAGTACCGAAAGGTGAGCGTGAGCAGGTTTTTCATGGCAGCGCGAGAATGTACCCTGCCCCATAGCGGGTTTTCAGGTAGTCGGGGCAACCCGCGCTGACCAGCTTCTTACGGAGGTTTTTAACGTGCTGATAAATAAAATCGTGCGAATCGGCTAGTTCCATGGAATCGCCCCAGATATGCTCGGCAATGGCCGCTTTAGACAGCAGCCGGTTTTTGTTGGCAATAAAATAGAGCAGCAGTTCGTAGGCTTTTCCAGTCAGGTCAATGGGTTGCCCCGCCACACGAACCGTTTGACTTTGCGGCTGAATGTTGATTACTCCGAAGTTAATGATTGGCTCGCCCTCATACAACCGCCGACGCAACACCGACCGCACACGGGCGTTCAGCTCTGACAGATGAAACGGCTTGGTCAGGTAATCATCGGCACCGAGGTCGAGGCCGGTTAATTTGTCATCCAGACCCGTACGAGCCGAAATTACCAGGATACCGGCCTTCGGCTGGCTTTCTTTGATGCTCCGAACCAGGTTCAGTCCGTTGCCATCAGGCAAGCCAATATCTACCAGAAAACAGTCGTAATCGGTATCGTTAATCAGTAGCGAAGCCTGCCCAAACCGACCTGTTGTGGATACCCGGTGGCCTTCTTTTTCCATATACGCCCGGATGGTTTCGCGCAGTATAGGTTCATCTTCAATCACTAGTAAGCGCATAGCACATGGCTCAGAAGCCCGAAGATACGATTGAAAGTTGACGCAATTCTGATTGGCATACTATCCCCCATTTTTATTGAAACCATTCAGAATTGCGTCAGAATCATCACCTACCTTTATTTCTGTAACCAACTTAATGACGAATCAGTATGAAAACGAATGTGATTATTGCCGCCCTGCTTATAGGCGCATCGCTTGGACAGGTATCGGCGCAGTCAGGGGACGCAAGCCGGGTGCCACAGGCTATTAAAACCGCTTTCATGGGCAAGTACGCAACGGCTAAACACGTAAAGTGGGATAAAGAAGGTAAAGACTGGGAGGCTTCTTTCCAGCTACATGGGCAGCAACAGTCGGCGGTGTACACCGCTGCTGGCCAACAAACCGAGTCGGAGTTGGACATTGCCGTTGTGAAACTACCCGAAACGGTGCGGTCGTACATGAAGGCCCAGAAAAAAACCATCACCGAAGCCGCCGAGATTACCGATGCTGTCGGCAAAAAATACTACGAAGCCGAAGCCGGTGGCAAAGACTACCTCTTCAATTCGGAAGGAAAGCCGGTTAAAAAAATTGGTGATAAGTGAAGGGAAGGGGAATGATGAATTTGCTGACGCGAACATGATTCCTCATTCCCTTTCACTCTTCACCACAAAGGTGGCACTGGTTTTGGCCCGCACGTCATCGAGCGTAGTGCCGGGCATGAGTTCGATAAGGGTTAGCTGCCCGGCTTCGTAACTGAACACGGCGAGATCGGTAATGACCAGGTCAACAGCGTTCATGGCGGTGAGGGGCAGGGTGCAGGCCGGCACTAGTTTAGAGCTACCGTCGGGGTTGGTGTGGGTGAGGGTGATGATGAGCTTTTTAGCACCAGAGGCCAAATCCATTGCCCCACCAACGCCCAGCAGCGGTTTTCCCGGCACGGCCCAGTTAGCCAGATTTCCGGCCTCGTCAACCTCCAGACCACCCATAATGGCCACGTCGATATGCCGCCCCCGAATCATTCCAAACGAGTCCGCACTGTCGAAATAGCTACTGCCAGGCAGAGCCGTTACCGGCGATTTGCCCGCATTAACGGGGTAATCCATTGCCCCACCATCGCCGTCGGGTTCGGGGCCAACGCCCAGCATCCCGTTTTCGGTATGGAGCGTAATACCGTCGTCGGGTTTGATAAAATCGGCAACCAGGGTGGGGATACCAATGCCCAGGTTTACCACATGGCCCGCCCGGAGTTCCTGAAAAGCCCGGCGGGCCATGTTCAACCGCTCAGGGCTGGTTTTTTTGTTACTCGACTTCACTGAGGCCGACAGTCCCAGAAAATCGGGGTTGAGGTGCGCCTGCACGAGATAATCTACATAACAGCCGGGCGTATGAATAATGTTGGGGTCTAACTCGCCCACGGGTACAATCTCTTCTACTTCGGCCACTACTATATCGGCAGCAGTAGCCATGGCGCGGTTAAAATTCTGCTCGGTCATGCGGTAGGTGAGGTTACCCGCCGTGTCGGCTTTCCAGGCCCGCACAAATGCGACATTGGCCCGCAACGCTTTCTCAAAAACGTGTTCCTTCCCGTCGATCAACATGGTGGGCTTGCCCTCGGCAATGCGTGTACCCACCGAGGTGGGCGTATAAAACCCCCCAATGCCGGCTCCGCCCGCCCGGATAGCCTCGGCCAGGGTGCCCTGCGGCAGTAGTTCATACGCCACCGCCCCCGACTGAGCCGCTTTCACGGCATCGGGATTAGAAGTAAAAAACGACCCGATCATTTTCCGAATCTGACCATTGAGCAGCAGTTTACCCCCACCCAGGTTGGGTTCGCCTACGTTGTTACCAATGTAAGTCAGGTTTTTAGTGGTCGTTTTAGCCAGGGCGTGGAGTAAGTGTACCGGGTTGCCGGTCATACCAAAGCCGCCACCAAACAGCACATCACCATCTTTAACTAGTGCGGCTGCTTCTTCAGCCGTAATTTGCGGTATATGTTTCATAGTTTTATAAAGCAAGTGGTGAATTAGTGAATGTTTCCTGTTTATTAACACTCCGCGAAGCGTCCAGGCATTCGCTAATTCACTCATTCACCTATTCACTCATTCCCTCTGTAGTATCACGGCATAGCCCTGCCCTACGCCAACGCACATGGTGATCAGGGCATATTGTTTTTGGGATCGTTGTAGTTCCAGAGCGGCTGTGTGCAGAATCCGCGCTCCCGACATGCCTAATGGGTGGCCGATGGCGATGGCCCCGCCATTGGGGTTTATCCGGGGGTCGTTATCGGCCAGACCCAGCAGACGGGTGCAGGCCAGGGTTTGGGCGGCAAAGGCTTCATTCAGTTCAATCACATCCATCTGATCGAGGGTTAGGCCCGCTTTGGCCAGGGCCTGCCGCGTAGCTTCCACCGGCCCAATGCCCATAATCCGTGGCTCAACCCCCACCACTGCCGAACTGACCAGGCGGGCCAGGGGAGTCAGGTTGTATTTGGCTATGGCGGTTTCAGAAGCAACCAGTACCGCAGCCGCCCCATCGTTCAGGCCAGAGGCATTACCTGCCGTTACAGTGCCGCCTGCTTCAACTTTTTTGAAAGCTGGTTTTAGTTTGGCCAGCCCGTCGGGGGTGGTGTTGGGTTTGATAAACTCGTCATGCTCAAACAACAGTGCGTCGCCCCGCTTTTGTGGAATGGGTACGGCCACAATCTCCTGCGCCAGTCGGCCAGCCTGCTGCGCGGCAGCGGCTTTCTGCTGCGACCAATAGGCAAACTGATCCTGATCAGCTCGGCTAATGGTATATAGTTCGGCGAGGTTCTCGGCAGTGACTCCCATTGCCTCTACGCCGTACATATCGCGCATTTTCGGATTGATGAACCGCCAGCCGAAGCTGCTATCGTGCATTTCGGCATCGTTGCCAAAGGGTTTGGCCGATTTAGAGATGACCCAGGGGCCACGGGTCATATTCTCGACCCCACCCGCAATAAACACGTCACCATCACCCGCCCGAATGGCCCGCCCCGCCTGCACAATGGCCGACATACCCGACGAACACAGCCGGTTCACTGTCTCGCCCGGCACGGTATGAGGGAGGCCAGCCAGTAGCAAAGCCATTCGGGCCACATTGCGGTTGTCATCCCCCGCCTGATTGGCACAGCCCAGAATTACATCGGCGTAGGCATGGCGAGGAACCGACGGATTTTTTTCGACCAGGGTTTTAATCACCAAAGCCGCCAGATCGTCGGCGCGGACGGGGCCGAGTGATCCCCCAAAATTGCCGACAGGGGTTCGGATACCATCAATAATGTATGCCTGCATGGCTAGTGTATGTTGGCGGTCATGGCCGCCTGGTTAATTCCAACAGTTTGTGTGATGCTAAGGGTGTGGCGGAGGGCGGTGGCGGTATTGACCATCATACGGGGTAGGTTTTCCCACTCCAGCATCCAGGCCGTTGCGTCGCGTTCGTTACCATGTACCAGGGTTTGGAGTTGCAGAGCCGCCAACTGTGCATTTTGCCGGGCCAGCACTACCAGAGCCTCGCTCAGAATGGGGTTGTTCTTGTGCGGCATTGAACTGGATTTACCCCCTCCGTGTCTGTTCTCGATGACCTCGCCAATTTCGGTTTGACCCAGAATGAGCACATCCTGCCCCAGTTTGCCCAGGGTGCCGCTAACCAGAGCCAGCCAGTTGGCAAACTCGGCAAACCCGTCGCGCTGCGTGTGCCAGGAGTCGGCATAGCCCAGGCCAAGGCCAGCAGCCAACGCTACAGCCACGGCCTGTCCATGTTGGCCCAGAGCCGCCCGGTTGCCAACAGGACCACCCAACTGCACCACCAGAAGTCGGGGTTTTAGTTGTTCCAGCCGCTCCAGATGCCGGCCTAGCGGGTTGCGCCAACTGCTTATTTTATCGCCAAAACGGATGGGTAATGCCTGCTGTGTGCGGGTGCGACCCATCAGGGCGATATAGCCATACTGGATTTCCAGCTCAGCCAGTGCCCGAAGTACCTGCTGAATCCGGCCTTCCAGCATCAGGATTGCCTCTTTACAGAGCAATACCTGCGCCGTATCCAGTATATCCTGCGAGGTGGCTCCCACATGCAGATATTCCCGAACGGATTCGGGCAGGGCAGCCCGCGCCAGAGCGAGTAACGGAATAATTGGCACCCCGTTTAGCCCAGTGCCCTCGGCCAGCGATTCGGGCGAGATGGTTAGCCCGGTTAGCGTGGTGGCAATGGTAGTGGCGGCTTGAGCCGGTATAATGCCCAATGGAGCCTGTGCCGCAGCCAGGGCGATCTCAACCTCCAGCATCTGCCGGATAAATGACTCCTGCGAGCAGACAGCAACTACGGCGGGGTCGGCAAGGTAGGTCGAGAACATGGAGGACTGGGGCATAATTTTTTAAACCGCAAAGAAAACCGTTTCCTGCTCACCCTGCATATAGACATCGAAATCATAAATCACCTGCCCGGCTTGCTCGCGTCGTTGGGCAATGAGGGTATGTCGTCGGTCAGCATCGACCGATGACAGTAGCGTATCGTGTGTATTGGCTTCGGTCTCGTCCGAAAAATAGAGTCGTGTGTATAACCCCCGTAGGGAGCCGCGCATAAACAGCATGACATTGATGCAGGGAGCCTCGTGCGGGCTTCGACTCCCTGGCTTGAGGGTGACAAAGCTGTACCGATTTTCGGGAGCCGTCCCCGTACCTAGTCGCCCAAATCCTGTAAACCCGGTTTCGGTATTTTGGGTGTCGATGGGTATCGTTCGATACAGGCCGAGCGGGTCGGCCTGCCACAGTTCAATAACAGCATCGGGCACCACTACCCCATGGCCATCGAAAATGCGTCCCTTGATTAAGATTCGTTCAGTATCTGCATAGGCGGTGGGCGTTTGCTCACCCACCAGCGCGTGATTGACCAGGCTATTGTAGGCGTATCCGTATTGTTCGGCGGTGAGGCTGTAGGCAAAAAACGGCCCAACCGTTTGCGAGGGGGTTTCTCGGAGGTGGTCCATTAGTTAAACGGGTGGTCCGTCAAATAGGGTTTGGTGACGGCCATCCAGCACAATGTTGAACTCATAAGCCAGGGCAAACTCAGGGTCGGTCCAGTCCATGCGAAAGTTGGCAATCAGCAATTCGCGGGCGTGCGCTGGGGTGGACTGAAAAATAGGGTCGTAGGCAAAGAGCGGATCGCCGGGGAAATACATCTGCGTGACCAGCCGTTGTTGGAGTTGGTGGCCCATCACCGAAAAATGGATGTGGTTGGGCCGCCAGGCATTGTAATGATTACCCCACGGATACGCCCCCGGTTTAATGGTATAAAACGAGTAGTTTCCGGTACTATCGGTCAGTAACCGCCCGGCTCCCAAAAAGTTAGGGTCAAGGGGAGCATCGTGAATTTCGGCTCTATGGATGTAACGGCCTGCCGAGTTAGCCTGCCAGATTTCGAGCAGCACCCTGGGCAGGCCGCGTCCATTGCTATCCATAAC
>JBBQUC010000009.1:0-20807 GCA_038212815.1 Cytophagales bacterium | reverse complement strand
TCTACTTTTTTCGGGTCGTCGCTGTTGTTTTTAACGATGTTGATGATCCGGCGTTTTTCAAGCCAATCGGCGTTGTTAAGGGCGTAGATGAGTGGCAGGGTCATCTTTTTTTCTTTGATGTCGATGCCCAGCGGCTTGCCCACTTCGGCAGTGCCGTAGTCGAACAGGTCGTCTTTGATTTGGAACGCAATGCCTACTTTCTCACCAAACAGACGAGCGTGCTCAATAATATCGGGGGTGGCATTGGCCGAGCGGGCACCCATAGCGCAACAGGCCGAGATGAGCGAGGCCGTTTTCTGCCGGATAATTTCGTAATAAACTGTTTCGGAAATATCGAGCCGACGGGCTTTCTCCATCTGGAGCAGTTCCCCCTCCGACAAGTCACGAACGGCTCTGTTACCAATGCTCAACAGGTCGAAATCGCCGTTTTCGAGGGATAATGCCAGCCCCCGCGCCAGCAGGTAATCGCCCACGAGTACGGCAATCTTATTCTTCCAGAGTGCGTTAATGGAAAAGAACCCCCGCCGGTAGTTGGAGTCATCCACCACATCGTCGTGTACGAGCGAAGCCGTGTGGAGCAATTCAATCAGGGCCGCGCCCCGATACGTCGATTCATTGATTTGGCCGCAAACCCCCGCCGTCAGAAACACAAACATGGGCCGAAGTTGTTTACCTTTCCGTTTCACGATGTAATTCATGATCTGGTCGAGCAACATCACATCGCTTTTCATCAGGTCCCGAAACGTCTGCTCGAATCGTTCCATGTCGGCAGCAATCGGGGCTTGTATGTCGGCAATGCGTAGGGAGGCCATGTAGGAAGTGGTACGTAATTTGGGGCAATATTACGCAATCGTTTTCAGGCTGAACAATACTCACCTGAAAACGATTGAGCTTAAAACTGAAAACGAACAAAATATGATTACGAATCCGTCTCCCCCCGCGCCCATTACCCGCCCTGCTGCTGCGGATACGACCCCAAAGAAAGCCCTGGTGCTAGGCGGTGGTTCCCTGAAAGGGGCGTTTCAGGCGGGGGCGGTCATGGCCGTTCTCGAAAGTGGCTTTGAACCCGACTGTATCTACGGGATTTCGGTAGGGAGTTTAAACGGCACCTTTCTGGCTTACGAAGCCGCCCGGCAGTGGACCGAAACGGGCACTATCAACTGGCCACAGGTAGGGCGGCACCTCATGGAGTTCTGGATCAGAAGCATTACCGGGCCCGAGTCGGTGGCGGTGATGCGCTCGCGCTGGCGAACGGGCTACGATACCCTGCTGAGCCGGTTCGATGGGTTTCTCGACAACACCCCCATCAAAAACCTGATTCGCGAAAACGTGGATGTCGAGGTGCTGAGAAAAGGGCCAATTGCCATAAAAGTGGGCGCGGTCGATATTATCGAGGGCGACATGGTGTATGCCGATGCCCACGACCCTAATTTTCTGGACTACGTGTTTGCCAGCAGTTCACTGCCATTTTTAATGCCCGCCATGCAGATTGGGGGCGACCACCGCCGGGCGTTTTTAGATGGTGGCCTGCGCGAGGTGGCTCCGTTGCGGGTAGCTATCGAAGACGGGGCCAATGAGATAATGTGCATAGCTTGCCACGCCAAGCGCATTTTTAACGATAAGTTCAACTACCGCAACCTGCTCAACCTCATGGATCGGGTGAAAGACATTACGGTAAACCAGTTGGTGAACAACGACATTGCCTGGGCCGAGCGGTTTGTAAACCATGAGCATAAACTAGGCCACCCCATGAAACTCACCGTGGTGCGCCCCACTGAACCACTAGATTTAGACCTCCTCAAATTCACCTCCGACGATATTGGCCGCCTGGTGGTACAGGGCTATCAGGATGCAACCAATGTGTTGAAAGTACCAGTGTAGCCAGTTATATTGTTACTCAGTTCACTAGTCAATCAATTATAACCTTATATTTGGGCATACGAATAACCCGTCATATTTCTGAACGGGCAAGGTTATTCTTCTCTATGCCATGCGTCGTTTTGTCGTTTGTTTCGGGTCATTTTTTGGGCTGCTCCTCTCCGGGTTATCGGCTCAGTCTAACGAGCCTGAGCCTCCTGTTACGGCTATCTCCGATACTACCCGGCTTGGTGCTACCACACTATACACCAATACCCCGCTACTTTTTCGCTCCTTCGTGGATGAATCGGCTCAGCTAACCCTGGCTACACTTCCTGTTTTGGCATTTAGTGCCCCTGCCCAATCGTTACTCATGGCGGGGTTTACCCCCAGGCCCGTCTGGTGTCGAGCCACACTCATCCCGCCACCCACGGCCTCGCCTTCGCACCCAGCCGTTTATATGCTCCAGTTGACAAACTGGTATCTGGACGAAGCTGCTCTCTACACGCCAACCGCAGCCGGGGGCTACGCCGTGCAGCAAGCGGGCGATCAGCTCCCATTCTCTCAGCGAGCCATACAGAACCGCTTTCCCACCTTTCGGGTATCGTTCACCACCCCCCAGCCCAGTACCGTTTATTTTCGGATTCGCTCCACGCAACATATCAACTTAACCCTGCGCCTGTTTACTGCTTCGGCTTTTACCAACGACCAGTTAGCCAGCGATACCACTAATTTTACCCTCGGCTTCACGGTTATGCGGCTTATGTTCCATTTGGCCCTGCTGCTGCTCCTCTATAGCGACCGCCGGTTTCGGGCCTACAGCGTCTTCGGCGTATCGGTTTGTCTGGCCTACATTTTTTCGGGAGGAAACGGCAATGTGCTCTTCCCAAACTCACCTTACTGGGCCAATGTCAGTTTATTCATTGCGCTCTCCTTTGTGCCGGTTGCACTGACTTACTTTGTCGGTATTCTGTTCGACGTTCCTACGCATTTTCGCCGGTTAGTGCCAATAGGCTGGTTAGTAGTAGCCATCTATGGGTGCAATATAGTAGCTACGCTGGTTAGCCCCCATGCCTATCTCACTCAGGTAAGCGTCGGTTTTTTTGTTATGGTGCTTGTTGGGCTGGTGGGCGTGGGGGCAACGGGCTACTACCAGGGCCTTCGACCTTCCATCTGGTATCTGATTCCGCTCATTATCTATATACCGCCCTATATCCTTTTCTACGGACGAAATGCCAGCCTCTTTAACCAAACGATGGGCTTCGTTGGGGGTGCATTACAGGAAAGTACCATTCGGTGGGCCTTTCTCATAGAGTTTTTGTTCGTGCCTTTTCTCATCGTTATCATGCTCCGGCAAGCCTACCGCGACCGGGTCAGTGGCCGTCAGGCACTCCGTCGGAAAGAAATGGAACAGGAGCAGATGCGGGCACTCGACCAACTCAAAACCAGTTTCTTTACCAATATCTCCCACGAGTTCAGAACGCCCCTGACCTTGCTCATCGGCCCCCTCAACGACCTCCAGCACCAATTTCCTGCCGACGACCTCTACCGGATGATGTACCGCAATGCCAGTCGCTTACAAACCCTTATCAACCAGCTTCTTGATTTGTCCCGGCTCGATGCCGGACACATGCCGCTGACTCCCCAAACCGGCAACTTAGTGGCTGACCTGCGGCTGTGGGTTGCCAACTTCGAATCGCTGGCCGTAAGCAGACATATTACGCTCACCATCGCCCAGAACCGCCACGAGTGGATGGCTGACTATGATGGAGCTAAGCTCGAAACGATTGTGACGAACCTGCTGGCGAACGCCCTCAAGTTTACTCCGGGCAAGGCGTGGCCCAACAGTGGTCAGATAGACGTGTCGGCCTGTTACACCGAATCACCCCTGACCTTAACCCTGACCGTAGCCGACTCAGGGATGGGTATTCCTCCCGAAGCCATACCCCACCTTTTCGACCGATTCTATCAGGTTGGCAATGCGCCGGGCCACTCCTCACCAGCCAGCTACCTGCCCGACCCGGCCGGCACAGGCGTTGGGCTGGCATTGGTGCAGGAACTAACCCGGCTTATGGGCGGCACCATTGGCGTAACCAGCACCCTGGGGCAGGGGTCTGTTTTCACGCTCATACTCCCGCTTAACCCCGCCACCGCCCCTATTGAAGCGGTCAACCGGGTGACAGCCGTGACTGAACCAGCAGCTACTACCCAACCGACTAACCCACTACGGCAGGTGCAGGCTCTATCGCCTACCCGGACAACGATCCTGGTTGTTGAAGATAACGACGATTTGCGGGCTTATATCCGCCAAATTCTTGCTCCCAATTATACCATACTCGAAGCCATTGATGGCCAGCAGGGGCTGGATATTGCCGTTGACCACATGCCCGACTTAGTGATATCTGATGTGATGATGCCCCGGATGGACGGGTTCGATTTCTGCCGGCAACTCCGCGCCAATACCCGCAGCAGTCATATTCCGGTGGTGCTGCTAACAGCCCTGGGCACCACCGACCATCGCCTGACAGGCTTGACCCTGGGGGCCGATGATTACCTGATAAAACCCTTCGATACGAGTGAATTGCGCGTACGGGTGCAAAACCTGCTACACCGTCAGGCAGTACTCCGCAGCTACCTCCATCAGCAACTTATACAACCCGTTCTCACGTCCTCCGCTACCCCTACCACCAAAACGGCTCAGCAGTCGTTTCTGGATACCCTCTACGCCCTCATTGAGCAATATTTAGATGATCCTATGCTCGATGTGAATCAGTTGGCAGTAACCCTGGCCATGAGCAGCCGTACGCTGAACCGTAAACTGAGTGCGTTGCTGGGCGTCACCGCCAGCGAACTGATTCGCTCATACCGACTGCGCCGGGCGGCTGAGTTGCTCCGTTCGGGTCTCACCCCTACCGAAACCGCCTACCGTGTTGGGTTCGATAACCCCTCCTATTTCAGCCGGGTATTCCGCGAGCAACACGGCCAAAGCCCTTCTGCATACGCTGAAACCAGCAGCCTGTCCGAAAATCAACAGGATTTGTCCGAAAAGTGACAGTCGATTGGCGGGTTATAGGAGACATTTGCTTGTGCAACTCTTTCTCCTTTCAACCCATGCATACGTCCGCTACTATCCCCCTTCGTCTCCCTTTTATTCTTGTTTTTGGTAGTCTGCTGCTGTTTGTGCTGACCGCTGCATCGGCCCAAACCCGTTATATAACGACCACTGGCACCAACACCATTCCCGCCAGTGCCACCAGTTGGGCTACTTCCACAACCGATTTACAGGGGGCCATCAACTCGCTCTCGGCTACGGGTGGGCAGGTATGGGTAGCAGCGGGGGTTTATAAACCAACCAGCACTACCGCCCGCGATATTGCCTTTCTATTACGCAACAACGTAACGGTATATGGTGGATTTGTGGGCACCGAAACTACCCTCGGTCAGCGACCGGCCCTTAACCCCGTTACGGGCAATCCCAGCAGCAGTACCCTCAGTGGCGAAATCGGCGACCCCACCAGCACCACCGATAACAGCGTTCATATCATTTATAACAATGGGGCTACCATCAACAACACAGCGGTGATCGATGGTTTTGTCTTGACGGGAGCCAATGCCAGTGGCGATTTTGGAGGAGCGATAAAAAATTACAACGGTGCCAGCCCCACCATCCGTAACTGTCTGTTTCGGAATAATATAGCGGATAATGGCGGGGCGATGATTAACTGGAACACCAATACCAGTCCGGTGATTCAGAACTGTCTGTTTCAGAATAACTCGGCTACTAGTAGTGGGGGGGCTATCATGAACCTCAATTCGGCCAGTCCAACCATCGACAATTGTCGATTCCTAACGAACTCATCAGGGTCTGGCGGAGCCATTGCCAACTCGAATACAAGCAGTCCCACCATCACCAACTGCACTTTCCAGAGTAACTCAGCTACCAGCAGCGGAGGGGCTATATCCAATGGCAACACCAGTAGCCCGGCGGTCAGCAATTGCCTGTTTCAAAACAATACCACTACCACTAACGGAGGAGTTATTTCCAATAGCAACAGCAGTAACCCAGCGTTGGTGGACTGCTCATTCCTGTATAACTCGGCCAGTTTCGGGGGGGTGGTGTATAACAACAGCAGCAGTAACCCCACCCTGACCAACTGCTCGTTTCAGGGCAATTCGGCCAGTAGCAATAGCAGTGGCGGGGTCATGTACAGCCGCTCCGCATCAGGAACATCAACCGGCACGATGCTCAACTGCGCCCTGTGGAACAATGGCGGTAATAATACATTCGCGCTGGGTACCGGCGGAGCCAATAGTGTTACCTATAGCCTCTTCGATAATACCGTCATTTCAGGATTTACCAGTTCAACTACTAACCTCAGCGTCAGTTCGTCGCCCTTCTCCTCCACTGCCATCAATACCCTGGCAACCTGCTCGCCCGCCATCAACGCCGGCGACCCGACCACTACCTCGGCAACCGTTGGCACAACCGACCTGGCCGGTAACCCGCGTTTCTTCAACAATGGCATTATCGACATCGGTGCGTATGAATTTCAGTCGGCGGCTGGCGCACCTACCGCCGATTATCAGCCGCTTATGGACCTCTACAATGCTACCGGAGGAGCGAGCTGGACCAACCGGACGGGCTGGGGCAATACATGCAACCCCTGCACCGGCAATAGCGGCAACCCCTGGTATGGCTTGACCTGCAACAGCGGGCGTGTGACTCAAATCAGGATATTCAACAACAACCTGACAGGAAGTCTGCCGACCACCCTGCCCGGGCTAACCAGCCTCATTGTTCTCCAGCTCAACGGAAATCCACTACTGGGCGGAGCCATTCCGACCAGCATCGGCTCGATGACGACCCTGACCAGCATCGAAATGAATAACAATGCGCTGAGTGGCTCTCTTCCACCCAGCCTGAGCGCACTGACCGGGCTGACCCGGTTGTATCTGCACAATAACCAGTTAACCGGCAGCATCCCCGCCAGTTTAAGTACTCTAACCAATGTAGAGAACCTGTTTCTCTACGGCAACCAGCTAAGTGGCCCTATTCCGGCCAGTTTAGGGACGCTGACTAACCTGCAGCAGCTTCGGGTCAATAACAACCTGTTGACGGGCTGTTTTCCCGCGTCGCTGTCGGCCCTGTGCGGGGGTGGACGCGGCCTTGATTTCAGCGTCAATCCTGGCCTACCCGGCAACGGCGACTTCGACGCATTCTGCGCAACCGGCGCGGGCGGCACGGCCTTCGTCGCCACGGCGGTAGCCACACCGTCCATACTGTGCGGCAGTGGTGTAGTGAGCCTGAGTACCACTGGTGGAGATACCTACGCCTGGACTGCCCCGGCGGGCATTGCCCTGAGCAATGCAGGCAGCAACGTCACCTCAGCCACACTTACCGGCACGGGGGTACGCACCTTTACGGTAGTGGTGAGTAGTGTTAACAGTTGTAGCAGCACCGCTATCGTCAGCGTGTCGGTTACGTCTCCACCCTTTACGGTCACTAATCCCGGCGTTACGGCAGGCATACCAAATGAGCCGTTTAGCCAGACCTTTACGGCTTCGGGGGGTACACCACCGTTTACGTTTAGCCTCTTTAGCGGCAGTCTGCCCAGTGGATTGACCCTATCCTCGGCAGGGGTACTCGGCGGTACACCCACCCAGGCCGGTAGTTTCACGGTAGTGGTGCGGGCCACCAGTCAGGGGTGCAGCAACACCGGGCCTGCCTATGTGCTGTCGGTGCAGAACCCACCCATCCGGTATGTGCGGCAGGGCGGCACGGGCAGCGGCACCTCGTGGAGCAATGCATCGGGCAATCTCCAGACCATGATCGATGCCGCTGATGTTCAGCAGGTGTGGGTAGCGGCTGGCACCTACAAACCCACTACCACCACCAACCGCACCATTAGCTTTGCCATGAAAAACGGCGTAGCGATTTACGGAGGCTTTGCCGCCACGGGCAACCCGACTTCGCTGACTGCCCGCAATCCACTCAGTAATCCCACTGTGCTGTCGGGCGATATTAACAATAACGGCTTGTTATCTGGCAATAGCTATAACGTTATCCTGAATAACAACCTCAATAGCACAGCCATATTGGATGGCTTTACCATCGAGGGCGGTAACGCCAGTACGTCGCCCAACGACGCGGGCGGAGGTATGCGAAACAACGACGGGAACCCGACCATTCGGAACTGCGTGTTTCAGAATAATTTTGCCGTCTATGGCGGGGCCTTCTACGGACAAAATGCAAGCCCGGTACTCACCAACTGCGCCTTCCTGAGTAACTCGGCTACCAATGGCGGAGTAATCAGCCAGTATGCCAACAACGCGATTTTTACCAACTGTCTTTTCCGGGGTAACACAGCCACCACCGGCGGACTCATGCACAGTCTGGGCAGCAGTGCCCCCACGTTTGTCAACTGCATAGTTTGGAACAACGGTGGAGCCAACACCATTTCGAACGGCGGAGGGAGCACACTATCGGCCCGGTACAGTTTATTTGAGCCATCGGTAACGGGATACACGAGCGTGACCGGCAACCTCACGGCTACGCTCTCCCCTTTTGCCAGCACCACGGGCGTGGCCCTTAATGCCTGTGCGTCGGCTATCAATGCAGGCCAGAACTCAGCTTCGGGCCTGATAGGCATCAGTGCTGACCTGGCGGGCAGCCCCCGTGTTTTCGGCGGCATTGTCGATATGGGTGCTGTCGAGTTTCAGAGTGCGCCCAATACGCCAACCACCATCACGGCCCAGCCCGGAGCGGGTACAACCGTGTGCGCGAATAGCCAGGTTACGATGAGCATCAGTGTAAGCGGCACGGGGCCATTTACCTACCAATGGTACCGCAATGGCACCGCCGTAACGGGCGTAAGTTCGGCCACCACCGCCACCTTAACCCTCGCCAATGTCCAAACGGCCAACGCAGGCAGCTACTCGGTAGTGGTGACAGGAGCCTGCAACAGCCTGACCAGCAGTGGTTTTAACCTGACAGTAACCACCTGCCCAACCGATGTTTATTCCCTTAAAAATGGGGCCTGGAACGACCCTACCGTCTGGAGCGTAGGGCGGCTTCCGCTGGCGGGCGAGCCGGTGCGAGTGCTGCATATTGTCGCCCTACCCGCAGCCTTTCAGGCCGTAGCGGGGCAAGTTACCTATGAGTCGAGTGGGCGGTTGAGTTGGGGGGCAGGCAGCCAGCTTAGGCTGGATTTGTAGCCAGTACTAGTACCACTAAAGAGCAGCAGGCCAATGCGTAGAAAACGCCATTGGCCTGCTTTTTTATGGGTAAAAGCACTATTCACAAACTAAAATCATCCGTATGGCAACCCGTTTCACCAGGTTCTCTTTACTCCTTTCGCTGGTAGTAACCCCCTTTCTGGCATCGGCCCAAAATTCGTACGACATCGACCCGGATAAGGCGTATGTGCAGAATGGCCTCGAATACGGAATGGCCATTCGCAATGAGCGCAAACTAGACCAGGGCAGCAAAGGTATCTTTACCCGCTACGAAGTGGCCCTGTACGTATCGAATAAAAGCGGCTGCACCAAAATTATGATGCCCCGGCAGTCGGTTTGGGGGCAGCAGGATCAGAACCTCCTCGCCCAGTTCGATTGCCTCAACGCTACGGGTATGCGGCTTACTTCAAAAAGTAGTACCGTAAAGGCTAAAGATTTTTACATTCCCTACCAGAGTACGGTGAAAGCCGCCGATGGCAAAAACGTAACCAACACCGTGCAGGTGAAGGTTGGCAATATTCTGCACAACGGCGAAACCATCTCCGACGAGGTGATCTTTATTGTACCCGAAGGCGAAACACCCCGTGTGAAAGTCCGGGTTTCTGACTTCTCCGAACTTTAATCAACTGGTCATGCGCTTAAAAGTAAATTGCCTACTCTGTTGTTTGCTTCTCTATATGGAAACCACGGCTCAACCGGCGGGGTATAACTACGACGAAAGCAAGGTTGCCCCCTATACCCTGCCTACCCTGCTGCAAACCACTACAGGCAACCGGATCACCACAGCGGCTCAGTGGGAGGCCAATCGCCCGGCTCTGCTAAACCTCTTTGCCGAACACGAATACGGCCAAACGCCCACCACCCCCGTAGCCCTGCGGTTTCAGATTCGCTCCATCGACAACCAGGCATTGGGCGGGTTGGCCATCAGGAAACAGATGGCCATTTACTTTACTGATTATCCGCAATTAGCCCCCATTATGGTGCTGCTGTACCTGCCTAAAAACAAAATTGGGCGCGTGCCGGTATTTGTGGGGTTGAACTTCTTTGGCAACCACAGCATCAGCAATGACCCCGGTATTCTGCTCTCGAACCGCTGGGTTCATAACGAAGCCAAAGGCGTGGTCAATAACCGGGCTACCGAAGCCTCGCGGGGGTATCAGGCGCACCAATGGCCCGTTGAAACCATTCTGAACCGGGGCTACGCCCTGGCAACGGCCTATTATGGCGATGTAGAACCCGACCACCCTACAGGCTGGAAACAGGGTGTCCGGTCAGCCTTAGGGGATACCACCAAAACCAATAATTGGGGTGCATTGGGTGCCTGGGCCTGGCAACTCAGCCGGATGCTGGATTACCTCCAAACCGAACCCGACCTCGACGCTAAACGGGCCATAGTACTGGGTCACTCTCGGATTGGTAAGGCCGCACTCTGGGCTGGGGCGCAGGATACGCGCTTTGCCGGGGTGATCTCCAACGAATCGGGCGAGGGTGGGGCGGCACTGGCCCGGCGAAACTACGGCGAAACCGTGGAGCGAATCAATACGTCGTTTCCGCACTGGTTTTGCGGGAAGTTTAAAACCTACAACAAAAACGTGTCGGCCCTGCCTGTCGATCAGCACCAGCTACTGGCCCTCATTGCCCCCCGCCCACTGTATGTTGCCAGTGCCGAAGGCGACCAATGGTCAGACCCGAACGGCGAGTTTCTGAGTGCGAAAGCTGCCGGAGCGTTGTATAAACTGTACGGTAAAACCGGCATGGATGCCGACAAACAGCCCGGTGTAAATCAGCCCGTTGGCCAGCGTATCCGGTATCATTACCGCACCGGCAAGCACAGCGTAACTGATTATGACTGGGAGCAATACCTGAAATTTGCCGATGAGCTAATCACTCGCCCGTAGGGGATCAGTTCCACCATTTTTCGTAGCCCTCCACTGGTTTCCAGCCCGATTTTGGTTCAAAATGCTGCCACAGCAGCGCACCGACCTGGCGGAGTAGTTGATAGCCTTCGTTGTTGCGCACCCAGCGTTCGTCCTGCTGATTTTTGGTCATTATGCAATACACATAATCGCCATGCGGAGCGTGAACCAGCATCACCTCCGATTTCGACTGATTGATGGCTCCGTTTTTACTGGCAGCCTGTATGACCGGCGGCAGTTGCGAGAGGCCCTCACCATCCCAATACTGGCGGGTCAGGTTCCGGTACATGCGGTCACTGGCATCGCGGCTCACAGCTTTGCCATCGTGGATATACGCCAGTAGTTCAGCCAGTTCGCGAGGGGTAGTTTGACCCCAGCCATACCGGGTGCGGCTGGCCTCGCGGCCCGGTGTGCGTGAGTTGACGCGGGTTTGCCGAAAGCCGTTGGCATCGAGCCACTGGTTGATGGCTACCCCACCACCAGCCAGTGCCTGACACCACAAACTGCCGGTATTGTCACTTACGGTTTCCATGAGCATGACTACCTCGGCCAGCGGGATTTTAGCCCCGTCTTTCAGCGATCCCACAATCCCATCGTCGTAATGCAGCGAGTCTTTATAGACTAACTCCTGGCTATAGCTCAATTCACCCCGGTGCAGTTTGTCGAACAGTCCGCACATAATGGGTATCTTGACCGTACTGGCCGTTGGAAATAGCGTGTCGGCCTGAATAGCCACGGTTCTACCCGTTTTCAGGTGGCGCACATATACCCCCGCATCGCCCCGAAAATGAGTGAGCAAGGCCCGCAGTTTCTGTTCGAGTTTCGCATCTGTCTGCGCGTGCAGCGGGAAGAACAGCAGGAGTAAGAAAATGAAAAGGAGCGGTTTCATCGCATTTGTCGGAAGGTAATTACCCCACTACCTTTGGCCCCTGCTGGTTGATCTGCGATACGTAACAATCGCTGGTGATCTCGACGGCGGCAAAGGCTTCCTGCATGGCGGCTCCTACGCGGGCAGCGGTATCAGGGTCGCGGCTGAGGGCGAATATAGACGGGCCGGAGCCGGAAATGCTGCACCCCAATGCGCCATTAGCCAGGGCTGCCCGCTTGACGGCCCCAAATTCGGGAATCAGGATAGATCGCACCGGTTCGATAATGACATCGACCAGTGACCGGCTGATGAGGTCGTAGTCGGGTTTCATGAGGCCCGCAATAAGGCCCGCCACATTGCCCATCTGGGTGATGGTATTTTTCAGCGATACCTCGTTTTTCAGGATGTACCGGGCATCTTTCGTATTTACCTCCACATCGGGGTGTACCAGGGTGGTAAACAGTTGGGCGGGGGTATCAATCTTAATCACATCGAGCGGACTGTAGCAGCGCACCACCACAAACCCACCCAGCATACTTGGCCCCACGTTATCGGCATGAGCCGATCCACAGGCAATCCGCTCGCCCTCCATCGCAAACGGGATTAGCTCACGGGCAGTTAGTGGGCGACCCAGTAGTTCATTCATGGCGAATACCCCCGCCACTGCCGAGGCCGCACTGGAGCCGAGGCCGCTCCCCAGCGGCATGTGTTTTTGCAAATCCAGGGTAACGCCCACGTCCTCACGGCCAATGTGTTTCAGGTACGTTTGAATGGCAATGCCCGCCGTATTGCGGTCGGCCTGCCGGGGTAGTCGACCCCCGTCACCGGTAATACTGGTGATCGCCACACCCGGCTTTTCTCGCCGACGCAACGTCACTTCATCGCCGGGATGATCGACGGCGAAACCAAAAATATCGAAGCCACAGGCCACATTGGCAACCGTAGCGGGGGCAAACACGTGTATCGAATCCACAGAAAAAGCAAACGAAGGGTATAAGCTATTGCACAATTGACAATAAATGCGGTACTTTCGTTATTGATGCAAAAGTAGCAGAAACCAACTGGAATATGGGTACGGTAAAAACGCCAAAGAAACTTGACAAGTTGACAAGAAACAGATAACTTTGTCTGACTTTATAGAGATAGCACCATGCGAACGATGACAGTTGGAGATTTAAAAGCGCACTTTTCGGAGGTAATTCAGCGCGTAAAATCGGGGGAAGAGATAGCCATTGCCTTTGGCAAAAAGAAAGAAATTGTTGCCTATCTGGTTCCTAAAGCAGCCGTTAAACCGTCAACACGTCCGTTAGGAATTTTACAGAAGAAAGGGAAAGCGACGTTTGCAGCTGATTTTGAGCTGACAGATGATGAATTTTTGGGTTTATGAGTTACCTGCTTGATACACACACATTTATCTGGGCGGTAACTGATCCCATTAAACTTTCAGATACTGCCCGAACTATTTTAGCCGATGGGCAACAGGATATAGTTGTTAGTGCCGTCAGTTTTTGGGAAATAGCCCTAAAATATAGTCTTCAAAAATTAATGCTTGAAGGATTAACCCCCGAAGATTTCCCGCAAGCGGCCCTTGAGATTGGATTCCGCTTACTGGATTTAGGTGCGTTAACCACCTCCACGTATCACCAACTCAAAGCCACGTACCACAAAGACCCATTTGACCGGATGCTCATTTGGCAAGCCCTTCAAAATAACCTTCGGCTAATCAGTAAAGACCCCAATGTTGCCCAATACGTAAGCGAAGGGTTACAGGTAATTTGGTAGATGAAAACTATAATAACTTCTTTGTGTCAATACATTTCTCTAAATCACATAAAGTCAACGGTATTTTTTTAGGTATTTTTTCGCCTTTAATAAGCTTATATAGGTGTTTGAGGTGCAACATAAACCCTTCTTCGTCAAAATAGTTGGAAAGTATAAATCCCGATGCATCCACATCAAACTCCTTACAAAATGCTATCATAAATTCTTCTGCGTCATCGCCGGTCAATCGAAGATCAGCTTCAATTTTAGTATCTCTTGTTAGCTTTCCCTCCTTGAAAGGGCCAACTTGTTGATTTACAAAGGCAACAAGACGGCTAAATGTGGATTTATTATCCATATCTCAAAATCTGTGATACGCTAAAAAGCCCCGCCGAAAACTCGGCGGGGCTTTTTAGCGTATTGTTCAGCTCCTTATTTAGTCAGACTAATGGCCAGAATCTGCGTATGGTAGTTGGCACTGATAGTCACGTTGCTCGGCACCGTCTGGATACTGATGGGCAGGGCATACGGCCCGCCAGTAGTCGGTATCTGGCCGCCATTGAAGGTGACGTTCACGGTGGCAATCCGGCTGCCGGGAGCAATGGTTACGCTGGCAGGCGTTAGCTGATAGGCCGTTGCCGGCAGCAGCGTGTACGGCTTAGCCTTACCTACGTTATACGCTGTCAGCGCGGCCTGGTCTAGTCCCACGCCTACCGTGATAGCCTCAGTTGGCATATTCGGTGAGGCAATGTTAATATCGACCGGAGCCACTACCGAAGCCGAAGCGGCCGACACGGTAACGGTTTTCAGCATACTACGGTTGGCGACGTAGGGAATCTCGGCGACGTAGCCCGATGCCTGAAAATTCACAAAATGCTCGTCGTCTTTCAGGCACGAAGTCATCCCAACGGCTATACTCGCGGCCACAACGATTGACAGTAATTTGTTCATGGTTTGCTGGTGTTAGTTGGTTTATTTAATCCAGAAAATTTTGCTGGTAAACTGGTTGATGGTTCCCTCCGTGTTCACATTCGTAGCGTTGAAGCTATACTCCGTTTGGGGATAAAACAGCCGCACCGGAATCTGCCGCACCGAGGTGCTTGGCTCCTGCGAAATGGGAATGTCGCGGGGCAGACCCAACCGGCGGTAATCCGACCAGGCTTCAAACGGGGCCAGGCCATTCTCCGAATCCCATTTTTGGGTAATGATGGCTTCAATCTTGTTGGTCGAAGCATCGAAATCGACGTTGGCTACGCCCTTCTGCGAGTAATAGGCCGTTGCTTCGGCAGCCGTGCGGCCTGTGTTGATAAACGACTCGGTAATGGCAGCCTGATACAGTGTTTTGGGGTCGCCCAAAATCCAGCCGCGCTGGGCAGCTTCGGCCTGCATAAACAGGCTTTCGTGCGACGACAGGATAACCGAAGGCTGGTCAACGCCTTTCAGTACACCCGGTCCAACGTCAGACACGAGGCTATTGACCAGCACATCCTGCGTTCCGAAAAGCGTACCGTTGAAGTTGGTCGTAGAGCCAGCAACGGGCCGGTAATAGGCCGAAATGCGGGGGTCTTTAGCCTGCTTCAAAAACGTGACAGCATACCCATTGGCTTTATACTGGTTGTTGGTCAGCGTGGGCGAACCATTCACCTGATAAAACGCACCATACAGCGGATTTTGCTGGTTCTGCGAATTGCTATACCCTGGGTTTACCCCTGCATTCTCGCCTGCGCCCAGAAAACCGTAGCCCGATGCTTTAATGATGGCCAACTGCGCCTGAACAAAAGCTGCGCGGTCTGCTTTCTCCGACTGCCGCAGCAGCATCCGTAGTTTCAGCGTGTTGCCAAATTTCAGCCACTTACTGATGTCGCCCTTAAACATGATGTCGTTGCTGCCCGGATTCCGGGTGCCATCACCCTTTTTCAGCAAGGCCAACCCAGCATCAATCTGCTTAAACAGGTCGTCGTAAATATCCTGCGCTTTGTCGTATTTAGGCAGAATAGCCCCCGTTCCCTGCAACGCTTCGGTGTAGGGAATGTCGCCGTAGGTGTCCACCAGAATCTGAAAATGCAGGGCTTTCATGATCTTGCCCATTCCCTGAATCAAGGGCTGGTTCAGGGTAGCGGCCTGCTGATCGATGTAATTGTAGTTTTTCAGATTCAGATACCCGTTCGTCCAGATACCCTGGTTGAAACTGTTGGTAAACTGGTAGTTCTTATCCGACAGGTTGATCGAATAGTTGCCGCTCCAGTTCCAATAGCCCATCCACAAATTCAGAAAGTAGAAATTGGTGGTCAGGTATGACCCCGTGCTCGCTAAGGCATCGGGCAAGACTAGTTCGGGCGTGGCCGCCGTTACCTGGTTGGGGTTATTATTAATGTCGAGATAATCGCTTTTACACCCGGCCACTACCGTGAGCAAAATAACCAATAACCCCACTGTTGCTTGTTTTATTGACTTCATGGTTGTTTATTGAGAGTTAAATTAAAAACCAATACTGACCCGGAACCCGTAGAACCGCGTTGGCGGAGCCTGATACTCGGTGGTTACGCCCACGGCATTGCTGGTATCGTTGGCGTTGTTGCCACCCGAAAACTCAGGGTCGGTAAAGACGTTGGTCTTAGGCCGCAGCATCAGCAAATTCCGCCCGGTCAGGGCAATGTTCAGGGTACGGATAAACTTGGTATAGCCCAGCACCGACACCGGAATATCGTAGCTCAGGGCCACCTCGCGCAATTTCCAGAAATCGGCACTCGTCACGTAGCTATACCCTGCATTGTGGTAGGCCGAGTTCGTCCAGAACGTCAGGTTGCCATCTTTGGTGGTAATGTTAGTATTCGGCGTAATAGTGCCGGTTGTACCATCGGCATTGGTGCTCACCGTTACTGAATTGGGGAACACAAAGTTTTGCCGACCCGCATACGTCGAGCGGATACCCGCGCCCGTAAACTCAAGGGCGTTGCCCAGGGCGTTGTAAATTACATTACCCCCCCGGTACTCAATCACCGTTGCCAGCGATAGCCCCTTGAACTTGAACGTATTGGTTATACCGAAGCGGTATTTGGGCTGCGTGGTGCCGGCATATTTCAGGTTAGCATCCAGAATAGGATAGCCCGTTGTGGCACTCACAACAGGCCGACCTACAAACTGCCCAGTTGGGTCGTAGTTCAGTGCTTTGGGGTCGGTATTCTGAATACGCTGAATATCATTAACAAATAGTCCCGGATACGCATATCCTTTAGCTGCAAATATATCCGACGCTACACCATTGGCATAGGGAATGTTCACCCGCGCCAAATCCTGATACAGATCGGTCACCTTGCTTTGCTGATAGGTAAAGTTGGTGTTCAAATCCCACGAGAATCCACCTACGTTCACGATGGGTTTCAGGGTACGCAGGTCTATTTCAACCCCGCTGTTATCCATAGACCCCGTGTTGATTAATGCCCGTGAATACCCCGTTGCCCGCGAGATGTCGATAGGGACAGTCTGGTTGGTCGTCGTCGTATTGTAATACACGGCTTCGAGATTAAAGCGGTCGAACAGGCCCAATTCTATCCCTGCTTCCCGGCTGGTGGTAAACTCCGGTTTCAGGTTCGGATCGTTCTGTTGGTTGCCCAGTTCAAACCCGGCCTGCCCGCCAAACGGAAAGCCTATACCCGGATTAAACACGTTCTGCAACTGATACGGAGCCACGTTTACCTGCCCTACTTTGGCTAAGCTGCCCTTTAGTTTCAGGTACGATAAAGCCTGGCTATTTTTCAACGAGGGAATAAGATCGGTCACAATCAGCGACGCATCGACACTGGGGTAGAAAAACGTGCGATTGGCTGCCGATAACAGCGAGGTCTGATCTTGCCGACCCGATGCGTGAACAAACGCAAAATTCCGGTACCCTAAGGTTAGATCAGCAAAAACGCCCAGCAAGCGGCTACTGCTGTTGTATTCCGACAGAATCGGATTGCCCAGCCGGTTAGCCACGTTATAGACCCCCGGCACTACTAAGGCACTCGCAAAATCAGACGTTGACCGGAAAAACTGCTGACGGGTTTGCTGCCCCAGAATCAGGTTGGTGGTAAAATCGCCAAACTTGGGGTTCAGTGTAACCAGCAGGTCACCCGTGAAGCGCGTATCGAGTTGGGTATAATCGCTCACCTGCGCGTTGGCGTGGCCTGTCGAGGAAGCAATGTTACCTGCTTCCCAGGGGTCAGTCAGCGCATAGTCGGAGAAGGTTACGTCGGCAATGTGCGACTTGTTCTGAATGCTTCTTACCTGCCCGCCAATCCGATACAATACGTTCAGCCATTTAGTAAACTGGTACGCCACATCGGTCGATCCCTGAATGGTATAGACATCACTGACCCGGCGCGAATTATCACCCGTGATCTGCCAGTAAGGATTGGGATAATACGCATTGTAATAGCCATTTACATCACCATAAGGTGAGGTAATGTCGTTGAGCGGATAGCTGTTGATGGGCGCGTGGGCCTGCTGGTTCAGCACATTCCAATACACCGGGCGGTTTGAGTTGAAATCGCCGTTCTCGGTATTGATGTTCTGGTAGCCAAACTTCACCGCGCCCGTCACCGTCAGTTTATCCACCGACCGGCCACCATTCAGGCCAATGGTTGTCCGCTGGTATTTGTCGTTCGGGATAATCCCCTTCTGATCAACCCGCTGCAAACTCAGACCAAAGTAATTCAGTCCATCGCCAATCCGGTACGACACATCGTGCTGCGTAGTAACACCCGTGTTGAAAAATGCCCGGCGGGGGTCTTTAGTCGGCGACGAGTAGGGTACTTTCAGCGTATCGAGCCGTACATTGCCATTGGCATCCCGAATCTCTACCCCGTAGCCCAGTGGTTGCAGAGAGCCATCGTAAGGCGTACCAAAACTCTGGTTTTCGTAGGGTACATACGTCCGGCGGTAGTTGCGGTCGTAAAACGGCTGGGGTTCACCCCCATTGCCGCCATACTGCGTTTGCAACCCCGGCATATACGAGATACTCTCAAACTGCGTATTGTTGCTGTACATAATCTGGGGCTTACTGTTTTTCGTACCCCGTTTGGTGGTTACAATCAGCACCCCATTGGAGGCATCGGAGCCGTACAGCGCGGCCGCACTGGGGCCTTTCAGCACCGTGGTCTGGTCAATGTCGTTGGGGTTAATCGAGTTCAGCAAATCGATGTTCGACACCACGCCATCGACTACCAGCAGGGGTTGGTTATTGCCCAAAAACGAGCGATTTCCCCGCAGCGTGATGCGCGTACCTGCGCCAACGCCATTGTTGGTGGTGCTGATTTGTAACCCTGATACTTTACCCGTCAGCCCGTTAGCAATGTTTACCGGAGCAGCCTGGTTAATGGCCGAGCTGTTGATGCGGGCGATGGACGTACCAATCTCGCGCTCCGTGCGCTTAATCCCGAAACTCGTCACCACCACTTCATTCAGCGTGCGGGCATCGGGCAGCAGCGATACATTGATAACCGACTGGTTGCCCACGGCGATCTCCTGCGAGACGCTCCCCACAAAGCTGAACACCAGGGTGCCACCACCAGGCACCGAAATAGCGTAGTTACCGTCGGCATCGGTATTGACTCCCCGACCGCTTCCCTTCAGCACGACCGATACACCGGGTAGGGTGCTGTTGTCTTCGGCAGTGATGACCTTCCCCGTAATCCGGCGATCCTGGGCAATGGCCATCGACCAGCTTACCCACAGCAGAAGGCTCATTATTAAACATTTTCTCATTGATCGTTTAGTTTAGTTGAGATTAAAAAATAAAAAAGAAACTAGGTATTAATTATTGAGTAATTCAATAGAACAACTAGTCTATACAGCCAAATAGCGGGATGTAACAGACGGGTTTTACTTAGGAAGGTTTAGAAAAAGGTGCCGTATTATCCATGCACCGGCCCCGATAAACAGCTTATACTAACTGTCTGGGGCAGAAAAAGAGGATTTGTTACCCTCTCCAGAAGGAGCGTACATTGTTTCGCCATAAAGTTGAGTAGTTAACGTAAGCAACTGATACTGTTAATATTCTGTGAATTCTTACCCGCTGAAAGGCGACATAAAATTAACATTAAAACGACTCCTTGTCAAGCAAACGATAAAAAAAAATGAAAAGTTTTAGCAAAACTAGGGAAACGTAAACCGTTGGGGATTGGGGATAAACCGGAACACCAGGTCATGCACAGCGCGGGGTTGGGTTACCAACGGAGTTTCGGGAGTTTCAGAGCTAAAGGCGTAGCCAATGCGGATATTCCGGGATAACTGGAACTCGGCGGTAGCCTGTATGTAATTGAGCGGAGTAGTGCCGTATGCCGGATTATTCAGCCGCAGGGATGCGCCCACGCCCAGTTTCTCGTTCAGCCACAGTTTAGCATTCAGGTCGGTGCCGGGGGTAACAGTAGGGAGGTACGTAACCAGCACCGACGGGATTAGCGTGAGGTTCTCAGTAAGCACCAGGTTGGTACCTGCCGAGATAAACAGGGGGCGGGTGTTCTGTACGTATCCCTGCCCTAAATATCCCCGGAACGACTGTTGAGCAATTTCGGGCATGGATACGCCACCAAAGAATTTTTCGGACTGGTAATACACTCCGGCTCCGTAACTCGGCTGTACCACACTGCCCGCAATAGACACAATGCTGATACCGCCCTGCAACCCGACCGATAAATGCGCCAGACCCGGCATGTTGATCCGGTACGATACGCTGCCCCACACGCCCCCCGCCCCCAGATACCCAATCCGGTCGTTAAGAGCCTGAAATCCTAGCCCTACCTTTCCGCCGGCCAGTAACCCATCGGCGGCAAAACTCTGGGTAATGGGCGAGGAGAAACCCTGCCCAGAGCCAAGCGTTTGCAGCCGACTCAGTTTGGTACGAAACAGTCCGGTGAGAGTAAGGTCGGTGCGGCTCCCCGCAAACGCCGGGTTAATGGCCAGCGGATTCATCAGGTATTGGGTGTATAGCACCTCTTTTTGGGCAACTACCGGGTTGCCATGCAGCCAGAGTACGGCAAAAAGTGCGAGGTATAGGGAGTGGAGAAAGCCAGCGAAACGCATATCGACGGAGAAATAAGGGGGCAAGATGCCGATTTCTGACGATAAAGCGAAATTAGGCCTGGCTCTGGCGAGCCAATACTGTAGCTTCCAGGGGTTTTTCAACCGAT
>JBBQUC010000008.1:0-21216 GCA_038212815.1 Cytophagales bacterium | reverse complement strand
CTACCATACGGGCCGGTATGTTCAGGCTGCGGCATAACGAGAGACCCAGGTGGGTAAAGTCGCGGCAAACCCCCGTGCGGTGGTGCAGGGTTTCGAGGGCCGAGGTGGTGGCATTGCTGGTGCCGTATTGGTAGGTTATATGTTTGTGAATCCAGGCCCGAATGGCCTCTACCTGATTATATCCTGGCTCAAGCCCATCCACAATCTCAGCTGCTTTTTGGGCAATATCGGGCTGGTCAGCGGGGCAGTATCGGCTCGGTAGCATAAAATGCAGGGCATCGTCGGGCAGGTCGGGAACAGGACTAAACGGTGCGCCCACCGATACATCGATGGTATCGGCAGTTTCGACGCAAGCCTGCATCCAGACCCGGAACGGGCCGGTCTGTGCTGTAACGCGTTGGCATAGATTACCATACAGGTCGGTAAACTCCGTGATTGGCACGGCAGGTTCCAGCAAATACTCCTCCTTCACAATCCACTGGGCGGTGCCAGAGCGAGGCCGGAGCATCAGAATGATCGGCGTTTCGGCCTCGGCAGTGAAGCACAGTTCGCAACCGGCGTATAGTTTCATGAAAGGCTGTGATTAAATCACTACGATTTGGTAAACATACATAATTCCTACCAAACCCGAATCCGCTCCTCTGGTGATTTGTACAGCTTATTGCCAGGGCGCACCGGAAATGCCTGATACCAGGCATCCAGGTTACTGAGCGGGCCGTTTACCCGATACACATCGGGCGCATGAGGGTCGGTCAGGATGCGCTGCGCGGTGGATTCGGGGAGTTGGCTGCTGCGCCAGATTTGCGCCCACGACAGAAAGAATCGCTGGTCAGGCATGAAGCCGTCGATTTTCTGACGGGAGCGTCCCTGCGGGGTTTTCTTATAGGCATCGTAGGCAATGGCCAGGCCGCCCAAATCGGCCAGGTTTTCCCCCAGGGTCAGCCTGCCATTAACCGCCAGCGAATCCAGCACTGTATACCCGTTAAACTGCGCCACTACCTTGTCGGCCCGCTCCTTAAAGCTGTCGGCATCCTGTTTTGTCCACCAGTCGCGCAGGGTGCCATCGGCATCGTACTGCCGCCCCTGATCGTCGAACCCGTGGGTCATCTCGTGGCCGATTACGGCACCAATGGCTCCGTAGTTTACGGCATCATCGGCCTCGGCATCAAAAAACGGGAATTGCAGAATGGCCGCCGGAAACGAAATGTCGTTGTTGACGGGGTTGTACTGGGCATTGACGGTGGGGGCGGTCATGCCCCATTCGGTGCGGTCAACGGGTTTGCCGAGCCGGGCAATCATGTACTGGTACCCCCATTTATCGGCGGCCTGCACATTGCCATAAAAATCGCCCCGGTTTAGGGATAGCCCCTCGTAGTTTTTCCACTTGTCGGGATACCCAATTTTGCGTTTAAATGCCCCCAACTTGGTCAAGGCACGTTTTTTGGTATCGGCACTCATCCAGGTCAGCCCGTCGATGTGTTCGCGGAAGGACGCTTCGAGGTTGTTGACCAGGGCCAACATCCGTTGTTTAGCCTCTGGCTTAAAGTTACCCTGCACGTATAACTGGCCTACCAGGTCGCTCAAACGGGCATCGATCAGGCTGCCCATGCGCTGCCAGCGGGGGGTCTGTTCTTTCTGTCCACTCAGCACCTTGTTGAAGGCAAAACTCTCTTTCACAAAGGCATCGGTGAGGTACGGAGCCGCCCCCTTGATGATGTTCCAGCGCAGGTAGGTCTTCAGTTCTTCGACCGGCGTGGCGGTGATCAGGCTGTCCAGCGACCGATAAAAAGCGGGGTTCTGCACCAGCACCGTATCCTGCCCCCGCACGCCCGACTGCTCCAACTGACTCCGCCAATCCACCGCACTGGCTGACATTTGTTTTGAGAAACTGGCTACGGACAGTTTGTTGTAGGTTTTGTAGGGGTCGCGCATCTCCACGCGGGGCATCTGTGCCCTGGCGAGGGCGGTTTCGATCCGCATCACCGCATCCGCATTTTGCGAGGCCCGCGTAGGTTCTTCGCCCGCTAACGCCAGCGTGTTGGTCAGGTGGTTGCGGTACGCATCGCGGATGGTGAGGCTGCGCTTGTCGTTTTTGAGGTAATAATCACGGTCGGGTAGGGTGGTGCCACCCTGACCAAACTGCGGCAGGTATTTAGTGGGGTTTTTCCGATCCTGAGCCACAAAAAAAGTATATAACAGGCCGTTGCCCTGCGTGCGCTGCCAGGCCACCTCGTTCAGCACGTCGGCCCGGCTGTTGACCCGCTCCACCCGCAACAAATCGGCCTTGATAGGGTCGAGGCTCCGCTTTTCGATACCCAGGCTGTCCATACCACTGGCATAAAAATCGCCTACCAGTTGGTATAACCGGCCTTTACTGGTGTTTTTCGAGGCACTTTCCAGAATCTCCTGCAGGGCTTTCAAGCTTTTAGCCCGCAATTCGTTAAAGCTGCCCCACGAGGTTCGGGACGCAGGTACGGGGTTGGCTTTGATCCAGTTGCCGTTGGCATACTCGTAGAAATTATCGCCGGGCCGCACGGTCGTATTCATGTTGGCGGGGTCGATAAACTTCCGTTTGGGAGCCAAGTGTTTAGGCGGAATAGCGGCTGTCAGTAGGGTAGCCAGTAGGGCCGTCGGGAGTATGAGAAATCGGGTTGTCGATGAAAGGTGCATGAGGAAACCAGAGAGTAAGAGAGTACTATAACCCATTTGTTTAGGCGAAGTTACTGAATCCACCTGCAATCACTAACTTAAACAGCGTCTTAACCTCGCCTTGCCAAAACCAATGCGGATCGAACTAGTTTAGGCAATTAAATGTAGATACATTAAATACAAAAACCGGTAAAAACATTTTTCACCCTTTGCTACTTACCTTATTATGGCAATCCTTATCAACGGCCTGCATCATGTAACCACAATGGCGGGCGATACGCAGCGTAACGTCGATTTTTACACCCAGATTCTGGGTCTGCGGCTCGTTAAAAAAACCATCAATTTCGACGCACCAGATGTCTATCACCTCTATTATGGCGACGAAATGGGTTCGCCGGGGTCTATTATTACTTTTTTCCCCTACGGGGCCGATATACCCCGTGGCCGCAAAGGCGTTGGCCAACTGACCTATACGGCTTATTCGGTGCCAATGGCCGGGTTGAGCTATTGGCTGGAGCGGCTGCACCAGTTTAACATTGCCTATGCCGGGCCAACTAAACGCTTTGCTGAAACGTATCTGCGGTTCGAGGATTATGACGGCACGGGAATCGAGCTGGTCTTTACCGATGCCGACAAACGCCCCGGCTGGGCTAACGGTCCCGTTCCTGCCGAATTTGCCATTCGGGGGTTTTATACCGTTACCCTCAATGAAGCCAACGCCGACCGAACCATCGACTTACTGACCCAGGTGATGCAACACCGTCCCGTAGCGCAGGAGGGCAACCTGAGTCGATTTGAAGCGGGTACGGGCGGGCCGGGGCACTACGTAGATGTGCAAGCATCGCCCGGCGATGGGCGGGCCTTGCCAGGCGCGGGATCAGTACACCATGTCGCCTTTTCGACCGATTCGGATGAGACGCAGGTACAAATCCGGCAGCAATTACTCGATGCCGGATTTCACGTTACACCCGTTCAGGATCGGAATTATTTTCACAGCATCTATTTCCGCGAACCGGGCGGTATTTTGTTCGAGGTGGCTACGAACCCACCGGGGTTTGCTATCGACGAACCTGTTGCATCGCTCGGCCAATCGTTAAAATTACCGCCACAATACGAATCGCGCCGGGCCAACCTTGAAGCGGCCCTGCCGACAATTTTGGTATAAAGGATCCTCTATGATTCACGACCCAACTAACTTTCTCACGGCTGGGAAACCGCTGCACGAAGCCAAAAAAGTGATGGTGCTGGTACATGGCCGGGACGGTTCGGCAGAAGATATACTCACTGTAGGTGATTACATTAATGACCCGGATTTTGCGTTTATTGCCCCGCAAGCAACCAATGATACCTGGTATCCGTACTCGTTTCTGAAACCCCTTGCCGACAATGAGCCGTATCTTTCATCGGCTCTATTGGTGCTGAGTATGTTAAGGGCGCGGCTCCAGGCCGATTATAACCTGAACGCCAGTCAAACCTACTGGCTGGGATTTTCGCAGGGGGCCTGTCTGATGCTGGAGTTTGTGGCTCGCAATCCAATGGCCTATGGGGGTGTTTTTGGCCTGAGTGGGGGGCTGATTGGACCCAACCATATCCCCCGCGAGTATGCGGGTAGTTTCGATGGAACGCCCGTCTTTCTGGGCTGTAGCGATATTGACCCCCATATTCCGAAAGGGCGGGTGCTAGAGACCGAAACAGTGTTGCGGGACATGGGGGCCACGGTGCTGGCAAAATTATACCACAATTTTCCGCACATCATCAACGAAGATGAGCTAACTATTGTTAACAGTATGATTACCGGTACGTCGGTTTAAACAACCCCCGTTTTTGTATGAGCCAGTATATGATTGAATTTGAGTTGGCAGACATGACCGAGGATTTCCTCGCTAAAGTACCCGCTCAACGACAGCAAATAAATGAATTGATGGAACAGGGCCGCATCATGTCATATTCCCTGGCTGCCGACCGCTCCAAACTCTGGTGCGTGGTGCGGGCCGATAGCGAAATTGATGTGATGACCCTCATTGCCGAGTTCCCCCTCGTCGATTACATGACCCCTATTATCTCGGAGTTGATGTTTAATAACGTGGTGGCCATGCGCATTCCTCTTTTCTCCTTAAACTAGGGGCCTTGCCGTTGTTTTTCGCCTTTATTACCTACCGTCGATGCCTGCCAATATCCTTATCTCCACCTCCGAAGCCGCATTAGCCGACCGCTTTTCCGATTATTTCGTTGCCCATGTCGATGGGCAGAAGGCGCGTACCCTCCGACAGTTTTATGAGCAGGTAGCCGATGTGCTGGAGTTCCCGGACGCTAGCTTTACCCTCGAAACGTTTAACGACGCGCTGAATGACCTGACCTGGCTCGACGAACCCAAAATTGCCCTTTATTTCACCCATACAGACGCGCTCATCAGCCAGGAGCGCGATCCTGGCAAGGCAGCCGCCATTCTGACTACGCTGGAAGCCACCGCCGAAGACTGGAAATGGGCCGATGATGCCGACCCCGCCGACCGCAAGGAACTAATCCTGATTTTTGAGGATAGTCCCCGCATCCGCCAACTCCTCCAAAAAGAAGGCATTGAGTTCGAAGAGGTCTCCGAGTAAATTGCCACTGCCCTCTTAAGTAGGTTGTCATTTGTAGTCAGGTATTGTCATTCATCGTCATTCGTAGTTAACTATTGATCAGATGTTTACAATCGATACCTATTGAATAATAATCCTTGACTATTAATGACCACTTATTTAATCTGATGATTTTCCGACAATTTTCATGGTTAAGGAACTGCTGGAATACCTCACTGTTTCAACAAATACGCGGTCAAATCAGCCAGTTGCTGCTCGTTGAGACCCAGTGATACTGGGTCGGGCATGAGGCTGGTGGTGTATTGTTTTCGCGAGGCCACCGTGGCGGTTGGAATGGTGTTCTTCTTGCCGCTGGCATCTTTCACCACTAGAGCCTGTGCGCCATCGCTAAGTAGGAAACCATAGTACGTCTGCCCTTTTTTAGTGGTAATAAGCCAGGGTTCATACCCGAAGGCCAGCCCCGCACTGGGGTTCAAAATGGCATCGAGCAGGCCGTTGCGGTCAAACTTCTGGTGAATATTCGTGAGTTCAGGGCCAATCTGGACACCCAATTGGCCGTGTTTGTGGCAGGTAGCGCAGGTGGCCTTAAACACGGCCAATCCCGCCTGATCGTGGCCGGTCAGGGCCATAATACTGCCTGCCGACAGGGGTTTAGGCATTGCCCCGGTAGCTTTAGCTGACAGTTTAGGCTTGGTGAAATACTCGCCCGCCATTGTCCGTACACTCTGGTCGGGGTTGGCAAAGAGAGCTTCGGCAACGGCGACTTTCAGGGTAGCGGGCAGTTTGTTCTCGGCTGCCAAACCAACCAGTAGTTTGCCGCCTTCGGCAGAGCGGGCCATTGTCAGGGCCACCTTCCGTTTGTCAGCTTCTGATACGTACTCATCCAGCAGTTTTTGGCGCATCGCCAGCACGTTTTGTTCCGTAGCCGATAGGGTGGCGGGCAACACGGTAGCCCAGTTCAGCAGGGTAGCCCAGTCATTACCCCGCCGAAAATTGACCCAGTACCCAGCCTGAGTGGCTACTGCCTTATCCGCGTTTTTGGTGAGGGCAATCATGGCGTTGGCGGCAACCGGAGTTTTAATAAACGCCAAGCCGGTAACGGCCTGCTGCCGGGCATCGGCGGTGAGGGTTTGGCTGGCGGCCCGTTGTTTCAGCAGGTCAGCCGCCGAGGCCGGGTGCAACTCCCACAGCAGGTTTGCCGTTTTCTGATCCCACGCGGCCGGGTTAGCCGATAACCCCGACCGCATTCGCTCGAACAGCAGGTCTTCTTTCCCACTAGCGCCAATGCCCAGGGCGGTCAGGTACCAGCGATCCTGCCCGTCGTATCCGTCGATCAGCGTCTGTAGTATATCGGCGCAGTTGGTAAATGGCACATCGCGCAGGGCAATGGCCACCTCCCTCCGAACCGCAGGCGACGCATCGGTAGCCAGTTGGCGGCACAGATTGGGCAGATTAGGAGTCAGGCCCTTTAAGCCACGGAAGGCCGTTAGGCGGGTTTGGGCATCGCTGTCCTGCAACAGGCGTTGTACTTCGGCCTGACCGGTTGGCCCCAGTTGGGCCAGCAGCCAAATGGCCCGCGCCCGGTAGTAAGGATTATTGGCCGTGAGTAAGCCCATTACGGGTTTTACGGCCCGTTCGCCCTGCGCCCGCAGCCGCTCAAAACCGGCCAGCCGCACGTTTGTAGCGGGGCTACAGAGGGCAGCCAGTTGGCCATTTACGGTGCTGAGGTCGAGGGTAGGTGCTTTGGGGTTTTTACCCTTAGCCGTAATCCGGTAAATGCGGCCATAGCCTTTGGTATCGTTCATCTGGTGGCCACCCACCACGGGGTCATACCAGTCGGCAATGTACAGTGCCCCGTCGGTGCCAGCGGCCACATCGCTCGGGCGGAACCATTTGCGGGTATCCGTCTCAATATCATTCCATTTATAGTTTTCGTCCACCTTCGGGAATGTGCTGATCAAATTAGTCCGGTTCAGGGCGTAGCCAGCCCCCTGCACGGTAGGTTTGTAGCTGAAAATAACGTTGCGCCCCGCTTCGGCACTAAGCAGCATACCCCGGTAGGCTGGCCCCAGTTCGTCGCCCTCATAGAATACCATACCCGTGGGCGACCCGGCCCCGGTAATATCGCCCGAAGGCATTAC
Source organism: Cytophagales bacterium (assembly GCA_038212815.1). Taxonomy (GTDB): domain Bacteria; phylum Bacteroidota; class Bacteroidia; order Cytophagales; family Spirosomataceae; genus JBBQUC01. The sequence continues at coordinate 13,844 of JBBQUC010000008.1, read as the reverse complement.
GCCGGGGTCTTGCTGGTGCCAGTGAGCGGTGGGGATGGTCTGACCGGGGCGTTGGTCGGCTTGCCAGTAGCGGGTGCCATCCTGACTGAAATACCCGGCATTGGCCCCTTCCATAAGCCAACTGGTGCGGCAGGCCACCACCTGATCGTCATTGTCGTTCTGCCACATATTCCCGTACGAGTCGAGGCAGGTTTCGTAGTTATTCCGAAAGTTGTGGCCCATCACCTTTAGTCCTGTACCGTCGGGGTTCACGCGCAGGGCCAGCCCGCCTACCCACACCCGTCCATCGTCGCTCACCTGATTCCCTTTGTTGCTTTTGTTGTAGGGTGTACCGCCCACATACAGCGTACCGGAGCGGAGGGTCCAGCCACTTTTGTCGGTTACGTGGTGCGGCCCGGCATTACCCGTGTTGAAATAATACTTCCCATCTGGCCCGGCTACCAGCGCGTGCAGCGAATGGTCGTGGTCGAGGCCACCGAAGCCGGTGAGCAAGACTTCCTTCTTGTCGGGTTTATCATCGCCATTCTCATCGGTATAAACCACCAGGTTGGGGGCGCAGGACACAATTACTTTATTCCCCAGCACGGCAATGCCCAGGGGCGACACCAGGTCTTTGTCCTGCACAAACTGGGTAGATTTATCGGCTTTCCCATCGCCATCCGTATCTTCCAGAATCATCACCCGCTCGCCTTCGGGGTGGGTCAGGTGCCGGTCGGGTTTGTTATTAAAATCGCGGTAGTCAACGGCTTCCGTCACCCAGATACGGCCCCGCGCATCCACATCCAGGTTGGTAGGGTTATAAAACATCGGCGACTCGGCCCAGAGTGTAGCTTCGAGGTCGTCCGGCGTATAGAGTTTATCGGGGGTATCGGTTACCGTTGCCAGCAACAGCAGGCAGAGCAATAGGATGGCTTTCATCGTGAATAGTGCTTTATAGGCTAAAAAACCCACTAGCCAGTTATTATACTTTCACCAGTTCGAAAATGGTGATTTCTGGCAGAATACCCACCCGACCTGGGTAGCCAATGTAGCCATAACCCCGGTTTACGTATAGCCGCTGGTCGCCGTCTTCGTAGAGGCCCGCCCACTGCTTGTAAAAATACTGCGCCGGACTCCATTGGGTATTGCCCAGGTTAACGCCAAACTGCGCCCCGTGGGTATGGCCGCTGAACTGCACGGCAATGTCTTTATACTGGGGTCGCACTTCGGCATCCCAGTGGGTCGGGTCGTGCGAGAGGAGGAGTTTCACGGCGGCTTCGTCGGTACCGGCATAGGCTTTAGCCAGATTACCCGCTTTGAGGGCTGCTGGGCCGAAGCCGAGGTTCTGTACGCCAATGAGGGCCAGTTTATCGCCGTTCTGCTCCAGCATCCGGTGTTCGTCCATCAGAATATTCCAGCCCATTTGTTTGTGAGCCGCCACCACATCCAGCACGTTCTGCCGCTCGGCTGCGGCACTTGGCCAGCGTACATATTTGCCGTAATCGTGGTTACCCAGGGTAGAATACACACCTAGCGGAGCTTTTACTTTATCAAAAATGTCGATGTAATCTTCTACCTCGTTGGCATGGCTGTTCACCAAATCGCCGGTAAAAAAGATCAGGTCAGGCTTTTGGCCCAGCAGCATCTCTACCCCCCCTTTTACGGCGGTCTTGTTAAAGAAACTCCCCGAATGAATATCGGAAATCTGGGCAATGGTTAGTCCATGAAACCCTGATGGCAGGTTTTTGATGGCTAATTTCACCCGCCGAATCCGGTAATCGTGCGCCCCCGACAGGATGCCCCACGTAAACCCCACCAGCGGTACGGTGCCAGCAATGAGGGCCGTTTTCATCAGAAAATCGGAGCGGGTAATGGTATCGATTGCAGGCATCATCATCCGGTTCGAGTCATCGGCGGCTTCGCGCACTTCGGGCTGGTAAAACAGGGAAACAATCCAGCGCAACAGTCGCCCAATGTCGTCGATCAGGATAAAGATAACGGCGATGAATTTGGAGAAATAGGGAATAGCAATGCCCGCCCAGATAAAGGTGCGGGTTTGCCGCCCAATGGCATCGGGCGGCAGTAATTGCATGACCACGTAGGCTAGCAGCGATACCGCCGTGACTCCCCAATAAATAAGCGCAATAGTGCGCTGGGTATTTTCGGAATACGAGCGGGTCAGCACCCGAACAGCCTGATAGACATAGGTGTCGATCAGCAAAAAGACCATGGCAATGATAAAGAAAAACGCGAGACGGGGCATAATGGAGATCAGTTATGGTCAGGCAATACGCACTCATTTATGAAAATGAATGATGTACAATGAAAAACAGTCTCATTGTACATCATTCATTGTACAGTATTCAGTTGATTTAAGCGTACTCCGGCTCCTGCTTCTTTATAGGCTGGTCAGACGAGTAGCCCTTACGGAAAAACTTGTCGCGGACACGCTCGTTGAGCCAGTACAGGCAGGGCACAATCACCAGGGTCAGCACCGTAGAGAAGGTCAGGCCATAGATAATGGTCCAGGCCAGAATGTTCCAGAAGGCGGCACTATCGGCCCCGATTACGAGGTGCGGGTTCAGGTCGCGGAGGAGACTCGCGAAGTCAACCGTGATACCGAGGGCCAGAGGAATCAAACCCAGTACTGCCGCAGAGGCTGTCAGCAATACAGGCGTGAGTCGGATACCGCCCGCTTCGATAATGGCTTCGCGCAGGGGCAGACCGCGCCCGCGCAACTCCTCAATGAACTCGATGAGCAGAATCCCGTTTTTCACCACAATACCGGCTAAGGCAATGATACCCACCCCCGACATGATAATCGAGAAGTCTTTACCTGTCAGGATAAAGCCTAGGAACACGCCGATCAGCGACAACAGGATAGTCACGAAGATGATAATTGGTTTTACCACCGAGTTGAACTGCGTAGCCAGAATCAGGTAAATCAGGAGAATAGCAATGCCGAAGGCTGAAATCAGGAATTTCATGGATTCCATCTGTTCTTCCTGCTCACCGCCCATTCTGATGGTGTAGCCGTTGGGTACGTCCAGGTTGGCAATTACCTGTTGCTGAATCTGCGCAACAATCTGGTTGGCATTATACCCCTGCACCACATCTGAAGCCACCGTGACCACACGCTCCTGATTTTTGCGGTTAATCTGGCTAAACGTCGTCGAGTAGGTAATGTCCACTACCGACGTTACCGGCACTTGCCGCAACTGCCCACCGGAGTTCATATCGCGGTACACGATGTTCTGACTCAGGAGCCGCTCAATCTGGCTGCGGCTGTCGGGTTTGAGCCGCACCATAATCGGGTACTCGTCTTTGGCATCGCGGAACTTGGAGATTTCAAGACCAAACAGGGCGGTACGCATGGCACCCGCTACCTGCTGCGACGAAATACCCTCGCGCTCCGCTTTCTCGCGGTTGATGTTCAGCACAATTTCGGGCTTGTTGGTTACTAAGTCCGATTTAAGCTGGTCAATTCCCTGAATACCAGCTTTTGAAATCCGATCGCGTACTTCCCGGTCGAGTCGTTGCAGCACGGTGAAGTCTTCACCCGCAATCTCAATCGAAATCGGCTTGCCCGTTGGTGGGCCATTGTTTTCGCGGGTCACGGAGATTTCAGTACCAGGAATCCCCTGAACGGCATGCCGTACTTTCACGAGCAATGAGTCGGTCGAAAGCCCTTTCCGTTCTTCGTTGCCTTTAAACGCTACCGTTACTTTCGATTTATGCGGGGTAGCACCCCGGTCGGGGTTCATGGGGTCACCCGCGTTTTTACCCACGTTCGAGATAACCGAGTTCACGCCATACATAGCCTTATTGTCTTCGAGTACGGTGAAGACCCGCTTTTCAATCACCTTCGTTACCGAGTCAGTTACGCGGGCATCGGTGCCGATGGGCATGATGTTATACACGTAAATGTAATCTGGCTCGCCACTGGGGAAGAAAATGACGCGGGGCGGCTTCACGGCCATGAGACCAAACGTAGCTACTAGCAGTACGAATGCGCCGACCACCATCCATACGGGCCGATACCCCGTCAGTGTCCAGGAAATCAGTTTGCGGTAGCCATTTTTCAGCCGGGGTAGAAAACTCTCCTGGAACGGCACAATCAGTTTCGGAGTCAGGATGTAATGGTTGAACACATACAGAATCAGTACGGCCACCATCAGGTTGCCCACACCCCTATCAACTACATAGCCCAAACCGGCCAGCACCGCCAGAATAATCAGCGGTCGGCGAATTTCGGCAAAGCCCGGTTTTTTCAGTTTATCATGCTCTTCCTCGTGCCGCTGCATGAAAGTGACGGCAAACACCGGGTTGATTACATACGCCACAAACAGCGAGGCAAAGAGCGTTAGAATGAGCATCAGGGGCAAAAATTTCATAAACTCACCCACAATACCCGGCCAGAACAACAACGGAAAGAACGGCGCAATAGTAGTCAGCGTACCCGATAATACCGGTATAAACACTTCGCCAGCCGCCACTTTCACGGCCTTTTTAATATCCCAGTCGCGGTGCTGGTTAAACAGCCGATGGGCGTTTTCAATCACCACAATGGCATCGTCAACCACTAAGCCCAGGCCCAGCAGGAACGCAAACAGCACAATGGTATTCAGGGTAAACACGGTACCTACTGCCGGGCCAACAACGGGCATCAGCACAAAAGCAACCAGTGCCGATAGCGGCACCGACAGGCCGATGAAAATGGCATCGCGCACACCCATGAAGAACATCAGCACCAGCACCACAAAGATGAAGCCCAGCACCACGGTGTTCACCAAATCATTCACATTCTCCCGCGTCCGCACCGATTGGTCGGCGGTAATTTTCACGTCTAACCCTTTGGGGAACCGCGTTTCTTTATAGTCGGCAATGGTTTTTTCGATACGCTCGGCAGCTAAGAGCAGGTTGGCCCCAGGCCGCTTAATCACGTTGAGTGTCACCACTGTTTTGCCTTCCAGCCGCGCAAAATCCTGCTGCTCTTCAAAACTATCCGCTACATCGGCCACATCGCCCAGCCGGACGGTAGCCCCCGTTGCGGTACGAATCTGGAGGTTCTGAATCTGCTGCACATTGGTAAACTCGCCTTTTACGCGCAGTGTCCGGCGCACACCGTCCACGTTCAGGTCACCCCCCGACATATTGATGTTTTCGCTCTGAACTGCCTGTTGAATGTCGTAGAAGGTCAGCCCCGTCGATTGCATCCGGGCGAGGTCGAGGTTAATCTGAATTTCGCGTTTCAGCGCACCGACAATATCTACCCGGTTAATTTCAGGCATAGCTTCTACGGCATCCTGCATATCCTCGGCGTATTCTTTCAACTGCTTGAGGGGGAAGTTACCCGCGAGGTTGATGTTCATCACGGGAAACTCCGAGAAGTTCACATCCTGCGCGGTTGGGCCGGAATCGAGCTTTTGGGGTAAATCGCGTTTAGCTTTATCAATTGCATCCCGCACCCGCTGCAGCGCGTCGGCCACATTTACGTCGGGGTTAAACTCAACCAGAATCACCGATACGTCCTGCAGGGCGTTCGATTTTACCCGCTTTACGCCCGTAATGGATTTGATCTGCTTCTCGATGGGCTTGTTGATCGTATTCTCCACATCGGCGGGGGCCGTACCGAAATAGACCGTCTGCACAATTACCTGCGGCACCTTAATGTCGGGAAACTGCTCTTTAGAGAGGTTGTTGTAGACAAACAACCCGCCGAATGTAATCAGCAGCGTAAAGATGTAGATGGCCGTTCGGTTCTCTACGCACCAGTTGGTGAAGCCGAGGGTTTTTTCGTTTTCTGCTTTCATAACTGAACTGCTGGGAACACGGATTGTCAATCCATGTTCCCAGCACTTAATTTAATAATTTATCGGTTGTCCGTCTGCCAATTCCTGATAGCCCTGTGTGATAAGCTGGTCGCCAGCCGACAGCCCCTCCGTAATTTCGATCTGCCCACCATAGCTGAGGCCGGTTTTCACAATCTTGGCCCGCGCCACTTTCTTGCCGCCTTCGGTTATGGCCACATAGACTAACTGCCCTTTTTCCGTTCCCTGAATCAGGTTCTGGTTAATGACCAGCACATTTGGCTTGGTGGTGTCATTAATTTTAACCTGCGCCAGCATATTTGGTTTCAGCGAATTGTCGCTGGGCAGGGGTGCCTCGATAATAAACGTCCGGCTCAGCGGGTCAACCGTGGTCGAAACAAAGTTGATACGCGAACGCAGTTCTTTGTTCACATCGGGGAAACGCACCAGCACATCATCGCCCTTGCGAACGCTGCCCGCGTAGGTGTCGGCCACTTTGGCAACGGCTTTTAACTGCGAGAGGTTTACCACCCGCACCATACCCATACCCGGCATGGCCTGCTGACCTATCTTCACCGTCACCTGGTCAACCACGCCCGAAATGGGGGCCGTTACCCGCGACTGTCCCAATTGAGTATTCATGGTGGTCAATCGGCGTTCCAGGCCTTCTTTCTGGTTTTTGGCCTGTAAATACTGTACTTCGGTACCAATTTGCTGTTTCCAGAGGTTGGCTTGTTTTTCGAAGACCGTATTGGCCAGCGAAAGCTGGTTTTTAATCTCCTCGATAGATTCGCGCATCACCTGATCGTCAATTTTGGCAATGGGCGAACCCACACCCACGCGGTCGCCTTCTTTGACATAGACTGCCGTAACCACTCCGCCCGATTTAGGGGACACCTGCACGTTGTTTTTGGCATCAATAGTACCCTGCAATTCCACAAAATGCCGGAAGGTGCTGGTCTGGAGTGGTTGCACCGTTACCTCTTTGGTGCGGGCTGCTTCGGCCTTTTGGGGGTCAAGTTTAGCCAGTTCGGTTTCGAGTGTCTTGATTTTTGTGGTCAGGCTGGCCTGCTCGGTCTTGAGTTTGGCCAGTTCAGTCTTCTTCGATGGGAGATCGTTTTTGGTCTCTGCTGAACAGGCCACTAACAAACTGGCCGCGAGCGCAATGGTGTAATAAGATTTCATGGTTAGTTGAAATGAGTAATGGAAATGAGTTACTGTCCCGTGTATAGCCGACCCAGGGCTTTATCCTGATCGACGCGGGTGAGCAGAAAGTTGTAGAGTGCCGAGAAGTAGTTGGTCTGGGCTTCCTTCACCGACGACTCGGCGTTGAGCACTTCAATGTTAGAGCCAACGCCTTCTTTGTACTTTACGCGGGCTACGCGGGCAATCTCCTGCGCCAGGTCGCGGTTGCGCTGCTGGGTGCGAAGTGATTGCAGGTTGTTGGTCAGCGTAATGTTGGCCTGTTTGATGCCGAGGTCAATGGAGTTTTTCAGCAGCTCGCCACTGTTCTGCGCTTTTTGGAGGGTTACCCGCTGCTGCGCCATGCGGTATTTCTTGGCAAAGCCATCGAAGATAGGCACGGATAGGTTCAGCCCCAACGTGGAAAGGGCAAACCACTTCGTCGTGAAAATATCGCCAATTTTGTTGCGCCCGTTGTTATAGCCGTAGTTGTAAGCCAGCGACAGGCGGGGCAGGTATTGCTTCTGCGTGTTCTGAATATCGAGATCGGCCAGCCGGAGTTGGGTTTGCAGCGTCGAGAATTCAATACGGCTGTTATAGTCGAAGGTTGGCTCAACGGCAATAGAGCGTTCGAGTTCGTCGAGATTGATATCCTGAATCTGGTCGCTCAGTTTAATCTCGTCGTTGATGCCCAGGCCCATCTGAAACTTCAGCAGGTAATAACTCAACTGCACTAAGTTGACCACGTTTAGCCGCTCAGTTTTGAGGTTGTTGCTCTGCACCTCAAGCCGATCCACATCAATTTTTTCCACAAACCCCTGCTTGTTCATGGCGCGGGTATCGCGTAGGAGTGTGTCCACGCGGGCAACGTTCAGATCGAGGAGTTCGATACGTTTTTCGCTCACCAACACCCCGTAGTAGGCTTTGGCCACCTGCTCGGCCACGCCAATTTTCGACGCGGCAATATTTTTCTGGGCCAGTTCGCGATAGACCGATGCCGCCTGTAAACCAACTTTATACGCTGCATCGAAGAGCAACTGATTCACCGAACCAGATACAGTTGATGAATAATTCACCCCAAATTTTGCCGGAATCGGTGGATCATCGGGCGAAGCCTTGGGGTTGTTGAACACGGCGGGTAAAAACACCGTCTGTACGGCCAGGTTATCAACCAATGAACCATTGATGTTTACCTGCGGCAGCGATGAGGCCTTTACTTCTTTAATCCGGGCCTCGGCACTAGTAGCATCGAGTTGCGTATTTTTCACATTGATGTTTTGCTTTACAGCAAAATCAATAGCTTCGTTGAGCGTAAATGCCTGGCGGGTTTGGGCCTGCGCAGGTAGGGTCAGGCTACCGGCCAGTGCCAGGCTCCAGACCGCAAGTCGGGTGTGTTGAGAAATGGATAGTGTACTCATAAGGCATTCGTCAGGTTGTATTGCTGGTAGCGTTGCATACCCGTTTCGGTGAGCATACCGCGCAAAAAATGGTGTAATAGCTGATGCTGAATGAACAGGAAGTTGGTTCGGGTATTGGGGAACACCCGCTCATCGAACCCTAATTGCACTAATTCGATTCGGAGCCGCGCCATTACCTCCGGGTCGAGGTCGGCATGGTAGAGGCCCAGTGCCTGCCCTTTTTTTATGTTCTCGGTTATCTCTTTCACTACCACCTCTTCTTTGTGCTGCATCCAGAGTTGCCAGGCACGGGGATAATGACGCTGAATGTCGAAGATCATTCCGGGACTGGCTCCTTCGGCGTGTTTGCGCATAGCGGCTTCGGCCCGCAGCATCTCGTCAATGGGGTCGGCGGCTTCGTTCATCAGGCAAACCATCTCGGCCCGGTCGCGCTCCATGTGGTATTTGGAGACCTGATATACCATGTCTTCCTTGTCGGTGAAATGCTGATAGATGGTCTTTTTAGAGATGCCAAGCCGTTTGGCAATGTCGTCCATGGTGATGGTACGAACGCCATATTTCCAGAACAGTTGTTCCGATTCGGCCAGAATCTTTTCTTTCATTTGGGGTCTCCTTTGTCCTGATAGAAACTTAGGAAACTTTGGTATAGTTTCAAGTTTCTATCACTTTTTTCAGAAACATGCCCAAAATTCGTCCCAAACGTGGTACTACCCAACTAAAACCGGACGAAGTGGCTAAAAACGAGGATGAAAGGTGGGGGGGTGCGGATGAAATTGTGCGTCTTCCTGTTCTAACAAAAAGCCGCGCCAGTATAAACTGAACGCGGCTTTGATCTCCTGAAAAGTAGAAGCTTGTTTTAGAGTCAGACACCTATTTTTTGCTACGCTTCCGGCCCAGGAGCATCACCAGTCCGGTGGCGATAGCTGCTGTTACCAACACACGCTGTGCCAGGCCGACCCGGTCGTGTTGCCAGGAGGCTTTCCAGCCTTTTTCGGCAAAAATATTAGGAATATGACCCCGCTTGAGGTCATCGACAATACCTTCCAGTACGTTAACCCGATCAGCCAGCAATAAAGGTAACCAATGCCCATATTCCGACTCGCTCGATTTAAACGCCCACCGGCGAAGCTGACCACTCAGGCCCGCAGGTGGTACCGATGTACCAAAAACAGCCGTTATGGTAGGCCGTTCGATGGATTGCAGGATTTCCTGATCAACAGGTTGCTGCGTAGGCCGCTCCCAGTTATACCCCGCAGGAGTCAGCTCGGTTCGGTGTTTCATGGGATACGTTGGGTCATTCTTCGGGTCGGCATCAATGCCCCAGCCTGGTAGGTGCGAGTAGTCTTTCGTAATTGGATATGCTGTTGTTTCCATAGCGTTGCTTACCCTCTGGCCGAGGGAGGTATCAATACAGGTTTAATGCAGTTGTCTAATTTGTCGTAGAACATACGATAGGCATCGGAGACTTCTTCCAGCGGCACCCGGTGGGTAATGAGTGCCTTGGGGTTCAATACCCCCTTTTGCACATTGTCAATAAGCCGGGGCAGATGTCGCTTTACCGAAGTCTGATTAGCCCGGATGGTAAGCCCTTTATTCACTACATTGCCAATAGGCACTAAGTTATCTGTTGGCCCATATACGCCAACAACAGAGACAATACCGCCCTTCTTAACGGAGTTGATAGCCCAATGCAGGGCCGTGGCTGAACCGGCCTGTAACAGAAGCTTGCGGCCCGTAATGGTTTGTAAAGCACTGCCGGCGGCTTCGGCCCCTACCGCATCAATGCATACATCGGCCCCCAGCCAGTCAGGCTGTTTTTTAATGAACACTACCGGATCGTCCATCTCCTTGAAATTATACGCTTCGCAGGGGGCATAGTTGCGAACAAATTCCAATCGGTAATCAATCTGATCGATCACAATAACGCGACCAGCCCCAAACAGCCACGCGCATTTGGCAGCCATAATGCCAACCGGCCCGGCACCAAATACCACCACCGTATCGCCCGGCTGAATACCACCCATTTCAGCGGCCTGATAGCCCGTTGGCACTACATCGGTTAGCAGGACAGCATCGTCGGGGTCCATATCGGGCGGAATTACCGTAGGGCCAACATCGGCATAGGGTACCCGGACATACTCAGCCTGCCCGCCATCGTAGCCCCCCGCCGTGTGTGAGTACCCATATATACCGCCTACTGCTGTAGCCTGTGGGTTCGATTCGTGGCAATTTCCGTACAGACCCTGTTGGCAAAACGTACATTTACCACAGGCAATGTTGAAGGGCACCAGCACGTGGTCACCTACCTTTAATTTCTGTACTTCCGGCCCAATAGCTTCGACTATCCCAATAAACTCATGGCCGAAGGTCATGCCCACACGGGTATCGGGAACGTTACCGTTGTAGAGATGCAGGTCTGAGCCGCAGATACAGGAGCGTGTCACCCGGATAATAGCATCCTGCGGGTGCTTTATTTCCGGCTCTGGTTTGTGGTCGATGCGCACCCGGCGGGGGCCTCGATAATTCATGGCTAACATACGTGTCGGTTAGTTTACGAGTGGCTCAATAAACGGGATGATCCATTTCGCAAGAAAACCTACTACGCCGATAGATTGATTAAAATAACGGGAAATATTGAGTAAACGGCCCGCCGATGCGGTATCAAATTTTTACTTATTTTTCTCCCTTATCGGCCCGGTAGTTCAGTAACATTCCCCCGGCGAAAACCAGAAAAATTAGCCCGCTATACAGGTTTATCGAATTGCCATTGGCAACCGTAGTGGTGCCAAACGACGACAGCACCACCAGAATCCCGATAATCAGGAAGAACAGGCCAATCAGAAATCGGAGATCAAATAATTTAGACATAAGATGGTTTTGTAGGGGCAACCGCACGTGGTCGCCCTGTGGTTTATAAAAACACAATGTTCAGCAATAACGTGAGGGTAAGGACAATAGCCGCCAGAAATAGGGGGTTCTGCATGATGCTGGCATACAGAACTTTAGGCCGGGGGGTCAGGCTATAAACCAGTCCTACCAAGTCTTTCTCATCTTTGCGGGCGGTAAAGAGGCTAATCACGTAGGTTAACACAAAGCAGACAATCCAGGCTACGCTGGCAATGATGAAGTTCTGACTCATAGAGGAGCCAAACGTATGCACATTGCCTAACCAGCCCCCTTTACCCTCGGCAACGGTCAGTCCGTGGGTGAGCGCGGCAGCAGTTGTTCCTGACAGCAACCCCCAGAATGCTCCGTTGGCGGTGGTGCGTTTCCAGAACATACCCAGGGCGAAGGTGGCAAACAGCGGGGCGTTCACAAACCCAAACACCAGTTGCAGAAAATCCATAATGTTGTTAAAGACCGTGGCCAGATAGGCCGCGCCAATACTGGCTACAATCCCGAAAATGGTGGCCATTTTCCCCACCCGCAGGTAATGCTCGTCGCTGGCGTTTTTGTTAATATACGCCTGGTAAATATCGAACGTCCAAACAGTATTGAAGGCTGTCACGTTGCCCGCCATACCCGACATAAACGAGGCAATTAGGGCCGTTAACCCTACGCCCAGCAACCCGTTGGGGTAAAAACTAGCCAGCATCGACGGAATAACCAGGTCGTAATCGAGGCTGCTGCCATCGGGCTTGAGTGGAATCTGGTAACCGCCCCCGGCATGTTGGAGCGCAATGGCAATTACCCCCGGCAAAATCACCACAAATGGAATAAACATTTTAGGAAAGGCTGCAATGAGGGGAGTGCGCTGTGCCGCCGACATGTTCCGGGCAATCATGGCCCGCTGCACCACCAGAAAATCGGTACACCAGTAGCCAAAAGACAGTACGAAACCGAGGCCGAAGAGCATACTGGCCAGATCAACGTGCATGGAGTTCTGACTGGGGTTGCCCATATATTTCCAGGTGCTGGTCATTTCGGGGCTAAGGTTGGCCACTACGCCCTCCCAACCGCCTATTTTGCTCAGGCCAATAAAAACCACTGGCGCAATGCCCAGCACAATCAGAAAAAACTGGAGTACTTCGTTATACACAGCCGAAGTTAGCCCGCCCAGCAGGGTATAAACCATTACAATGGCAGCCGCCAGCAAAATACTGGCATTAAAATCCCACCCCAGAATCGACTTGAGCAGCAGAGCCAGCGCGTACAGCGAAATCCCCGACGAGAAGATGGTCATGGCAGCAAACGTAATGGCGTTTAACCCGCGCGTTTTTTCGTCGAAGCGCAGGGCGAGGTATTCCGGCACCGAGCGGGCGCGGGAGCCGTAGTAAAACGGCATCATGAATACGCCCAGAAAGACCATTGCCGGAATGGCTCCTACCCAGTAAAAGTGGCTGGTCATGATGCCGTATTTAGCTCCCGATGCGCCCATGCCGATGAGTTCCTGTGCCCCCAGGTTAGCCGACACAAACGCCAGGGAGGTGATCCAGAGCGGAATGGAGCGGTTGCTCATCAAAAAATCGTTCGAGCTTTTTACAGTGCGCTTAATGAGAAAGCCAATGCCCAGCACGAAGGTGAAATAAATGAGAATGATGGCGTAATCGACCAGGCCAAGTGAAATATGCATACAGCGTTAAGGGGTTTAGTGGGGTAAATATACAACTTGTCGGAACGCCCCCACTGCTTCGCGCATCTTTATGCTATGGGAGCTAGTATATTTACCCTTTCTTACCCTGCTATGCTTACTATAACGCGCCGATTTGCTCTAAAAACTACCCTGGCGGGCCTCACTACCCCCTGGCTCACTCCCCTACTGGATATGGCTCTCCAGCCGTCCAAACTCGCTTTTTCGACTCTCGGTTGCCCAGGGTGGAACCTAGACACGATTCTCAAAACGGCCGTTATGAGCGGGTATCAGGGCGTGGAGTTTAGGGGGTTGCAGGGCGAACTGGACCTGACCAAAAGTCCGGCGTTTAGCCCGCAGAGCCGGGCCGCTGAAACGCGAACCCAGTTTGCCGATCAGGGGATTCGCATTTGCAACCTGGGTTCATCAGCGCAACTGCACCATGCCGATGCTACTAAGCGGAGCCAGCACCTCAACGAAGCCAGGCGGTTCGTCGACCTGGCGCATCAACTCAATTGCCCATTCGTTCGGGTTTTCCCCGATCAGTTACCGCCAAATCAGGATCGGCAGCAAACCCTACAGTTAATAGCTGAGGGGTTGCTGGAGTTAGGCATGTATGCCAGCAACAGTGGGGTAACGGTGCTGCTCGAATCGCATGGCGAGCTTACCCGCAGCGATCTGCTTATCCAGATTATGCAGGCGGCTAAACACCCTAACGTAGGCCTGATCTGGGACATTGTGAATATGTGGGCTGATGCCCACGAGTCGCCCGCCCAGGTCTATCAGTCGCTACAGGCGTATATCCGGCACATTCACGTGAAGGATGCCCGACTGGTAGCCAACAAACTGCAATACGTTTCGGTAGGCACGGGCGAAGCACCCCTT